>NZ_CBDRIY010000002.1:0-238247 GCF_965344335.1 Nocardiopsis eucommiae | reverse complement strand
GGCGGGGTGTCGCCTCCCCCCCCCCCCCCCCCCCCCCCCCCCCCACGCGCGTCCGGTCCCTACTTGGCGGGGGCCGGGTCGCTGTCGTCGACGTGCAGGTCGACGCCCTGGATGCCCTTCGGCACCAGGGAGACGGCGACGAACGAGATCACGGACAGGCCGATGATGTAGACGCCGATGGTCCACGAGGCCCCGAAGGAGGTCAGCAGCATCTCCGCGATCATGGCGGCGAAGGCGCCGCCGAGGATCGCGCCCAGGGCGTAGCCGATGGACACACCCGAGTAGCGGACCTCGGCCGGGAACATCTCCGCGTAGAGGGCCGACTGGGGGCCGTAGCTCAGGCCGAAGGTCAGCGTGAAGACGAAGACGCCCACGAAGTACATGTAGATGTTGCCGGTGTCCACCATGAACCACATCGGGACCGCCCAGGCGGCGAGCAGGACGTAGCCGATCTGGAAGGTGCGCACCCGACCGATCCGGTCGCAGATCCATCCGCCGTACAGGGTGGAGATCAGCCACCCGAAGGACGCCAGGGCGGTGGCGAGCAGGACCGGGCCCCGCTCCAGACCCAGGCCCATCTCCTCCACCGGGCGCGAGGCGTAGGTGGCCAGGAAGGCGATCACCAGGTAGCCGGCGGCGTTGTTGGCGACGAAGATCAGCGCGGAGAGCACCACCTCCTTGGTGTTCCTGCGGAACAGCTGGCCGAGCGGCGCGGACGACTTGGCGCGGCGGTTCTGCATCACCTTGAAGACCGGGGACTCCTCCACGGTCTTGCGGATGAGGTGACCGATGATGATGAGCAGGAAGGACAGCAGGAACGGGACGCGCCAGCCCCACTCGAGGAAGGCCTCGGTGCCGATGGCGGTGGTGATGCCCCACAGGACCAGGGTCGCCAGGATCATGCCGCAGGGGACGCCGATCTGCGGGTAGGCGCCGAAGAAGCCGCGCTTGTCGACCGGCGCGTGCTCCACGGACATCAGGGCGGCGCCGCCCCACTCGCCTCCGGCGGAGAAGCCCTGCGCGATGCGCAGGAGGATGAGCAGGATCGGCGCGGCCATGCCGATCTGCGCGTAGGTGGGCAGCAGGCCGATCGCACAGGTCGCGACACCCATCATGACCAGGGTGAACACGAGGATCCTCTTGCGCCCGAACCGGTCTCCGAGGTGCCCGGCGACGATCGCGCCCAGGGGGCGGAAGAGGAAGGAGATACCGATGGTCGCGAAGGAGAGCACCTGCGCCACGGCCGGGTTGGCGTCGGCCAGCGGCGCCATGAAGAGGGGGGCCAGCACCAGGCCCGCGGCCTGGGCGTAGATGAAGAAGTCGTACCACTCGATGGTGGTCCCGACCATGGTCCCCGCGAGGACCTTGCGCTTCTCCTTGGGATCGAGTGTTCCACCGGGTCCAGGGACCGTGGCGTCGGAAGTCGCCATTGCTGCTCCGTAGGTTCTCTACCGGCCGGGGGGCCGCGTTCTCTGTCGGGACCGGGCCGTCGGCACCCGCAGACGGAACGGCGGATACCGGGACAGACCACGAGCCCCAGCACACCATGCCATGTGATGCAGTGCACTTTCTACACTTGGGCACGATTTTCGCAGCTAGACACACATGTACTGACCGAACGGTCGGTGAGGAACCCCGGTTGACGAGGGAGGCTGGCAGCAAGCGACCGCCCGGTCACGAACCGCAGCCCGCCCGCCGTCCACCAGGTGAGACGTGGCGACACGTCGACCTGTCGCCGTGTCACCTTCCGGCGGCCCCGACCGTCACAACAGCTCCTTCAGGTAGACACCGGTCCGGCTGTCCGGGACCGACGCGATCCGTTCGGGGGAGCCCTGGGCGACGATCCGTCCGCCCTCCGCTCCGCCGCCGGGCCCCAGGTCCACGACGTGGTCGGCGGTGGCCACGACCCGCATGTCGTGCTCGGCCGCCACCACCGTGGCCCCGGCCGCGACCAGGTCCCGCAGACGGCCCATCAGGACGTCGGTGTCGTACGGATGGAGACCCGTGGTGGGCTCGTCCAGCAGGTACACCGTGTCGGCCACCCGGCGCCGCTGGAGCTCGGTGGCGAGCTTGATCCGCTGGGCCTCGCCGCCGGACAGCTCCGTGGCGGGCTGGCCCAGGCGCAGGTAGCCCAGGCCGACACCGGAGAGGGTCTCCAGGGCCCGGAGTACGGAGGGTTCCTCGGTGAAGAACCGCGTCGCCTCCTCCACGGACATCGCGAGCACGTCCGCGATCGTGGCCCCCCGGTACCGCACGCGCAGGGTGTCGTCGTTGTAGCGGGAGCCCCCACACGTCGGACAGGGCGCGTAGGTGGTGGGCAGGAAGAGCAGCTCCACGGAGACGAACCCCTCGCCCTCACAGGTCGCGCAGCGTCCCCCCACCACGTTGAAGGAGAAGCGGCCGGGGCCGTAGCCGTGGGCGCGGGCGTCGTCGGTCCCGGCGAACAGCTTCCGGACGGTGTCGAAGAGCCCCGTGTAGGTGGCCAGGTTCGAGCGCGGAGTCCGCCCGATGGGCTGCTGGCTGACCCACACCACCCGCCCGTGCCCGGCCGCCTCGTCCGCGATCCGGGCCAGCAGTGTGGACTTGCCGGAGCCGGACACACCGGTGACCGTGGTGAACACCCCGAGGGGCACGTCCACGTCCAGTCCCCGCAGGTTGTTGCTGGTGACCCCGCGCAGCTCCAGGTGTCCGCGCGACTCGTGCGGCCGACGTTCGGGCAGGGCGCGGTGGAACAGGTAGCGGCGGGTCACCGACTCCGGGACGTCGCGCAGACCGTCCACCAGCCCGCTGTACAGGACGCGCCCGCCGTGCTCGCCCGCGTCCGGTCCGACGTCCACGATCCAGTCCGCGCCGCGCACGATGTCCAGGTCGTGCTCGACGAAGCACACGGTGTTGCCGCCGTCGCGGAGCCGACGAAGGATGCCGGAGAGGGCCTCGCAGTCGGCGGGGTGCAGCCCCGCCGAGGGCTCGTCCAGCACGTAGACCACGCCGAACAGCCCGGTGCCGAGCTGGGTGGCCAGCCTGATCCGCTGGAACTCCCCGGTGGACAGCGTCGGCGCGGGCCGGTCCACGCTGAGGTAGCCCAGGCCCAGTTCCTCCAGGACCTCCACCCGACCGGCGATCTCCGCGACCAGCGTCGCGGCGGCTCCGGTCCCCTCCCGCCAGGGGCGCAGCAGCGCCGAGAGTGCGGCGAGCGGCAGCGCCGCGAGTTCGGTGATGGTGTGCCCGGCGAAGGTGACCCGCAGTGCCTCCTGGCGCAGCCGCCGCCCGCCGCACTCCGGGCACGTGCGGTTCACCATGAACTCGCCCGCCCGGCGCCTGCGGGCCTCGCTGGCCGAGGAGGCGTAGGCCTTGAGCACCAGCCTGCGGGCACTGCTGTACCTGCCCTGGTAGGGGCGGTGGACCCGGCCCGCCTCCCGGACGGGGTGGACGGTCACCACGGGCTGCTCGTCCGTGAACAGGATCCAGTCGCGCTCGCTCTGGGGCAGCTCCCGCCAGGGGCGGTGGATGTCGTACCCCAGGGTGTCGAGGATGTCGCGCAGGTTCTTGCCCTGCCAGGCCCCCGGCCAGGAGGCGACGGCCCCGTCGGCGATGCTCAGCGCGGGGTCCGGGACCAGTGAGTCCTCGGTGACCTCGTGTTCGATCCCCTCTCCGTGGCACACCGGGCAGGCCCCGGCGACGGTGTTGGGGGAGAAGGAGTCGGAGTCCAGGTGCCCGGCCCCGGGCGGGTAGGTCCCCGCACGGGACAGGAGCATGCGCAGCGTGTTGGAGAGCGTGGTCAGGGTGCCCACCGTGGACCGCACGGACGGTGCCGTGCGCGGTTGGGCGAGCGCCACCGCGGGCGGCATGCCGGTGATGTCGTCCACCTCCGGGGCCGGGAGCTGCTGGAGGAGGCGGCGGGCGTACGGCGCGACCGACTCCAGGTACCGGTGCTGGGACTCGGCGTAGAGCGTCCCGAAGGCCAGTGAGGACTTCCCGGAGCCCGAGACGCCGGTGAAGGCGACCAGGGCGTCACGGGGCAGCTCCGTGTCCACGTTCCTCAGGTTGTGGATGCGGGCGCCGCGCACCCGGATGCGGTCGTCGAACTCTGTCATGTCCCCAGATGTACCCGGTCAGCGCGCCCACCTCGTCGGACGGGGCCGCCCCGGTGGTGGGGCGGCCCCGTCCGACGGGTGGGCGCGGGGTCAGGACCCGGTGGTGGGACCCGCCCCGGCGGCGGGGGCGGGGTCGCGCCCGTCGTCGGCGGCGCGCAGACCCAGGCGGCCCCGCGTGGCCAGGGCGAGGATCGCGGCGACGGTCAGGACGGCCGTGACCTCGAACACCCCGGCGGGGTCACCCACCAGCATGCCCTTGAGCCCGGAGACGACGTTGACGGCGGCGTGGGCGATCACTGCGGCGAGGACCCCGCCCCGGGCGGAGTTGAAGACGTGGCCCATGACGACGGTGAGGCCGACGCAGAGCAGGGCGTACGCGGGGAAGTTCACCTCGGACTGGATGGTGCCCGCCATGTCGAAGAGGGGGGCGTGCCACACGGCCCAGACGGCGCCGAGGGTCACGTTGGCGGCCAGCGGGGGGAGCGATCCCTGGAGGCGGGGGAGGGCGAACCCGCGCCAGCCCAGTTCCTCGTTGCCGCCGCCGACCAGCGCGATGAGCAGGAACTGGACCGGTACGCCCAGGAGCGCGGCCCGCAGCGCCGCCTCCTCGACCTCGGCCGTCCCCAGGTACACGGGGAGGGCTGCCGAACCGGCGATGGCCGCGACGATCAGCACGGTGACGGCGTAGGGGCGGAGGCCGCCCCGGCGGCCGAGGGAGTGGCGCCGGAACAGGGCGCCCACTCCGGCACGCCCCTGCGTGAAGGCGGTGACGACGATGGCGGCCACCATCGGGCCGAAGGCTCCGACGAGGACGGCGGGGGTCGGGTCGCCCCCGTCGAGGAAGCGGGGGATGAGCCACCAGGCGGCCCAGGAGAAGGCGAAGGTGACGACCAGGAAGGCGGTGAGGCCGCGCGGGTCGACGGCGGTGGTGCGCGAGGGGTCGGGGGCGGTGACGGGGGCGGAGGTGTGCGGACGGATGGAGGGGGTCTCTGTTGCCATGCCGAGAAACATACACTGTTGGAGAGCATCCGACAACGTATGATTCCTTGTATGCTGTTGGACATGGACGAACAGCCCCCCGGACAGCGGATCGACAGCGTCTTCCACCGGACCCCGCGCCGTCGGCGTTCCCCACCCGCGCTCAGCAGGGACCGCATCGTCACGGCGACCATCACCCTGCTCGACCGCGAGGGCTCCTCCGCGCTGACCATGCGCAGGGTGGCCGCCGAGCTCGGCGTGCACGCGACCAGCCTCTACTGGTACGTGGAGCGCCGGGAGGACCTCGTGGACCTGGCCGTGGACGAGGTCCTGGCCGGGGCCACCGCCGCGCCGCCCGCCACCGACCTGCCCTGGGACACGGCGGTCAGGGAGACCGCCCGACGCTTCTACGCGGCGCTGACCGAGCACACCTGGGCCGCCGAGTTCGCCGGTTCGCGCCCCCTCGTCGGGCCGAACGCGGTCGCGCTGTCGAGACGGATCATCGAGGCCCTCGGGGAGCTCGGCGGCGGAGAGGAGCGCCGGGCGGTCGCGATCCGGGCGATCTCCAACCAGATCCTCGGAGCGGCCACCTCCGCCGTCGCGATGCGCGTGGCCAAGGAGGGCCGGGCCGACGAACACGGGGGCGCCCTGGCCACGGCGGTGTCGGAGGCCGACACCCTGGCCGTGGAGCACACCTTCTTCGACCAGGCACTGGACCTGGTCCTGCTGGGGATCAGGACCAGCGAGGAGGCCTGAGGGCACCGGAAGTCCGGCCGGTCGACACGGCGATTCGGCGAGATGTCGACGAAGCGCCCTGTCGATGCGAGGGCGGAGCCGGTGCGGCACTCCGGCGTCCAGGGGGCCGGGGTCACACCGACCACGAGACACTCCTCGCCCCGGGCTCGGCGGTGACGCTCCCACCACGTGGTGGCCACGGGGGCGCCCCGTGGCCACTGCCGATCGGGAGCGCCGACGCGGGCCGTCCGGTCCCGGAAACGGCGAAGGCCCCGCTCCTTCCTCGGGGGAGCGGGGCCTCCGGGATCCCGGGGGGTCAGCCGGTGTAGTTGGGGTCCTGCTCGATCGGGGCGACCGGACCGGCCTCGTCAACGGGGTCCGACGGCTTCGGCTCGACCGGCCCGGACGTGGGCTCCTCGGGAGCGGGCTCCGCCGGGGCCGGAGTGGGCTCCTCGACCGAGGGGTCCTCCGGGGCGACCGGGCCCGGGGCCTCCGAGGGGGCTTCGGGAGCGGGGAGCACCGGGGAGTCGTCCGACGCGAACGCCGGGGCGGTGCCGAAGAAGGCGGCCGCCATCGCGGCGACGATGAGCACTCGGGACTTCACGCGCATGGTTGACCTCTTGTCGTGTGTTCGGGTGTCCGCTCGGGGAGCGGTCAATCGTTGATCTCGACCGGGGTGCCGATCGGCAGGCGCTCGGCCATCCAGGTGACGTCGTCGTTGGACACTCGGACGCAGCCATGGCTGACCTCGCCGCCCAGGCCCGACTCGTCGTCGGTGCCGTGCAGGCCCAGCTGGCCGGGACCGCCCGCGAAGCTCTCCAGGGTGTCGGAGTGCCCGCTGAGGCCGAAGGCGAAGGCCCCGTACTCGCCGTCGGGGTCCGAGGGCCGCAGCAGCTCGGTGACGTAGTACTCACCGGGCGGCGTCGGGTTGTCTCCCGTGCCGATACCGATCGGGCCGGACAGGACCTCCTCCTCGCCCTCGGTGACGGTGAAGGAGAACTCCGCCATGTCGACCACCACGCGGTACGCCGTGACGGTGATCGCGACGTCGTCGGCCTCGATCCAGCCCGTGGAGCCGTTGGGCCGTACCGGCAGGAGCACCTCCAGCCACGCGCCCCGGTCCTCCTGGACGAGGAAGGCCCGGTCCGCGCCGAAGTCGTTCGGGCTGGCGAGGGTGTGCACGACCTCGCCGCCTCCCGGCTCGGAACGCACCTCGATCTCGTCCGTGAGCGCCGTCGCGATCCGGGCGCCCTCGGGTTCCGTCGACTCCTCGGCGCGCACCGTCGCCTCGGGGGTCTCCTCCCGAGGCTCCGCCGACGAGCAGGCGGGCACGGCGGCCAGAACGGCGACGGCGGCCAGGAAGGGAAGTCTCCCGACGGTTCCACCGGGTATCAGGGATCGGCGCATGGGGTCCATCCGGTCGAGGGAGTCCGGCGGGTCTCTCCGCGCCGGACACCATGAAGCGTGGCCGAGCGATGTGAAGAACCCGTGTTGCCGCCGTGTGCGTCCCGTGTGGTGACCTGCGAGGTCCCGGAACACCCTCGTCAGCCCAGTTGGCGGCGGTCGTACGATCGTCGGTGTCGGGGGTGCCTCCCATCCCCGCACGGCGAACGGAGGCCCTTCACGTGTGCGCGCATGTCCTGGTGGCCGAGGACGACGTGAACCAGGCCGAACTGATCCGGCGCTACCTGGAGCACGAGGGCCACGCCGTCCGCGTGGTCCACAACGGACGATCCGTACTGGACGAACACCACCGCGACCGCCCCGATCTGATCGTGATGGACGTGATGATGCCGGTGATGAGCGGGTTGGAGGCGTGCAGGGTGCTGCGGGCCGAGTCCGACGTGGCCGTGCTGCTGCTGACCGCCCGGTCCACCGAGGAGGACCTGCTCACCGGACTGGACCTGGGCGCGGACGACTACGTCACCAAGCCCTACAGCCCGCGCGAGCTGATGGCGCGGGTACGCACCCTGCTGCGCCGCTCACGTACCCCGGTCCGGGACGAGGAACGGGTGCTGCAGGCAGGCCCGATCACCGTCGACCCGGCCCGCCACACGGTGCGGGTCGACGGGGAACCGGTGGGGTGCACCCCCGTGGAGTTCCAGCTGCTCCAGGCACTGGCGGTCCGGCCCGGCCGGGTGCTGAGCCGGGCCCAGCTGTTGGAACTCATCCACGGGATCAGCGGCTACATCACCAAGCGCACCATCGACGTCCATGTGAAGAACCTGCGCCGCAAGATCGAGCCCGACCCCCGGAAGCCGGTCAGGCTGGTCACCGTCTACGGGGTCGGCTACAAGCTCGCGGTGCCCGAACGTGCCCGCTGACCGGCCGCGCGGGGGAGAGCGGTGGGCCTCCCTGCGGCACGGCCTGCTGTTCCGTCTGCTGGCGGGTTCGGTCCTGGTGGCGGTCTGCTCGATCACCGCGACAGCCTGGCTGTCGGTGCAGCGGACCTCGGAGTCCATCACCACCCAACAGGGGGAGACCCTGACGGTGGACACCCACATCCACGACACCCTCGTCGGCTACGCGGCGGCCCACCGCGACTGGTCGGCGGTGGCGGAGACCGTCGACGCCCTGGCCGAGGAGACCGGTCGCCGGGTCGTCCTCACCACCGAGGGCCGGTCGGTGATCGCCGACTCCGCCGCGGACACCCCGGCGCTGCCCACCCGGACCTCGTCGGTGGTGGACCCGCTGGCGGTCGACGTGACCCTGGTCGCCGGGAACGGAGACCGCATCGATCCGCGCGCGGTGGGCCCCTTCGCCCTGACGGAGGAGGAGCGCGGGACGCTGCGCGACCGGGCGGAACAGGGGGTGTCCTGCCTGGAGTCCCTCTACGGCCTCCCAGCCGAGGTGGTGACCGGTCCGAGCGGGCGCCCGGCGGTCGAGGCGGAGGGCGGGGACGCCCACGCGTGGGCCGACTGCGGCCTGGAGGCTCTGGACCAACCGGTCGGAGGTGAGGTGGAGGCGCTGGCCGACCTCAACGCGCGGGCCTCGGACTGCGGCGATCCCGAGGCGAACCTCGAATACGTGATGGACGGCCGCACCGGGGGTCTGGTGATCACGGGGAGTCCGCACGTACCGGTGCCGGTCCCGGGGCCGGACGAGGCCCGCCCACCGGCCGCCCCGGAGGACCCGGCCGTTCCCGCCCCGGAGGAACCCTCGGAGGCCGCCGATCCGGGAGCGGAGGTCCCGCTCCCCGAACCGACACACCCGGGCGAGGAGGAACCCGTCGTCCCCCCGCAGGCACCGGGTCCCGTCCTGCCGGGCGAGATGCCGACCGAGGCCCCACCGGACCGGCCGTCGCCCGGTGAGGTCGAGCCGGCCCCCGGCGCCGAGAGTCTCACGTGGTCGACGGTCGAGCTGGGACCGGAGGAGGCCGCCTGTCTGGACGCCGCCCGGCGCGCCCAGCTCGACCCCCACGTGGCGCCCGCCGCGCTGCTGTTCATCGACGACCCCGAGGAGGGGCCGGAGGCGGGACTGTCACTGTCCCGTGACGGCGCCCTGCGCCTGGGTGGCGTGGTGCTGCTGATCCTGGTGTTGACCGTGGTGGTGAGCACGACCATCGCGACCCGACTCCTGCGCCCGGTGCGCGCGCTCACCGACGCCGTGAACCACATGAGGCGAGGCGGTGGCCCCACCACCCGCGTGGAGGTCCGCGACGCCGGGGAGATCGGCCGCCTCGCCGAGGCGTTCAACGAGATGTCCGAGCACCTGGAGCGGGCCGAGGACCAGCGCAAGGCGATGGTGAGCGACGTGTCGCACGAGCTGAGGACACCGCTGAGCAACCTGCGGGGCTGGTTGGAGGCGGTCCAGGACGGGGTGGTCGATCCCGATCCGGCCCGCGTGGAGATGCTCCTGGGGGAGACCCTGCTGCTCCAGGCGGTCATCGACGACCTCCAGGACCTCGCGCTGGCCGACGCCGGACGCCTCCGCCTGTCCCCGGAACCGGTGGAGATCGGTCCCCTCGTGGGCCAGGTGGTCTCGGGCCACGGGCTGCGCGCGGAGGAGGCCGGGGTGCGACTGGTCGACGAGGCACGCGACGTGACCCTCGTCGCGGACCGCACCCGGATGCTCCAGGTGCTGGGGAACCTGGTCGGCAACGCGCTGCGGCACACCCCGGAGGGCGGGACGGTCACCGTGCGGGCGTACCGGGCGGGCCCGGACGCGGTGATCCGGGTGATCGACACCGGAGTCGGCATCGCGGAGGAGGACCTGCCGCACGTCTTCGACCGGTTCTGGCGTGCGGACCGTTCCCGCAACCGGCGTACCGGGGGCAGCGGCCTCGGGCTGGCCATCGTGCGTGGACTCGTGGAGCTGCACGGCGGTTCGGTGACGGCGGACAGCACGGTCGGGAAGGGCACCGCCTTCACCCTCCGCCTGCCCCTCGGCGGCCCCGCCGACACCGACAAGTCGACATGACGACTCGACGCGGTGTCGACAAGTCACCTCCGCCCGACTGCTCGACGGTGGCGGGCGTCACGACCTGTCCTCGGGGTGGAAGCAGGGCGAGGAGGCCCCGACGGAGAGAGTGCCCTCGTCACTCACGCGGAGGGTCATTCCGAACCCGTCCTCGGAGTGCCGCACGGAGATCGAGAGCTTCTCTGGTCGCCGGTCACTCGTGACCTCGTACCCGTGCTCGGACCAGTACTGGTGCAGTGCCTCGGCGTTGGCCTCGTTGTCCTCGGAGTCCAGGTCGCGAAGCCAGTAGATGTGGCTGGCGGTGACGGACTCGTTCTCACCACCGCCCTCGCAGCCACCGAAGTTCGCTTCCCCCAGGGGTTCCAGGCGGACGTCCCCGGGGATTACGGCCACCGCGTCATTGATGTGCTCGTCGATCCTCTCGACGGCTTGGTCCTCGGTCATGTTCGCCTCCGTTCCGGCTCCGAAGACGCCGCCGGTGAGCACGAGGACGACCGGTGCCACGCAGGCCGCCGTCCTCCCCAGGTCCTTCACTGAGCTCTCCTCTCCCAGCGACGACCCCGCCTGTGGTCCGACACCCTCAGGCGGCGCTGGCCCAGGAGGTCGGCTGACGTTCACGGCGGACCGGCGGGCTCACCTCAGGAACTCGGTTCTCCGTCGGGCCACACGCACGGGGATGCGGCACTCATGGACAGGGAACCCTGGTTGCTCTCCTGGACGGACACCACGAAGGAGTCCTCCTCGTGCCCGACGGAGACGTACAGGTCGTCAGGGCGGGAATCGGTGAGTACCTGGTAGCCGTTCGCGGTCCAGTACTCGTGGAGGAGGTCGACGTTGGCCTCGTTGTCCTCCACTGCGAGTCCACGGATCCAGTAGTTCACGCTGACGGTGACCCGTTCCTTGGGGCCGCCGTCCGTGGGGTCGTCGCAGGACGCGGTAGTGACCCCGTTGCGATCCTCCAGTTCCGCACCGTCCGGGAGGACCGCGGTCGCGTTGTCGATGTGTTCCTGTGCCTTGTCGGCGGCTTCGTCCTCGGTGATGGTCTCTTCCGTTCCTGTCTTCTGTCCGGTTCCGGAGGTGCAGCCGGTGAGCACCAGGGCCAGTGACGTGACGCAGGCCGCCGCTATCCGTCGGTTCATTACCTCGGGCCTTCTAGTGGTTTCCAGCGATGACTTCACCCATGTACCTCAGTGAAGGGCTTCCGTCCAGGAAGTACTGCGAGTGCGCGTCCCGGAGCGGCCAGGCCCCGTCCGAGCTGCCCGGAGCGGACTCGAACACGGTCGCACCGAAGTCGGGACTGGTGGGATCGGCGCCGTGCGTCAGGCCGGTGAAGCCGGTGATTCCGTCGTTCTCCGCCGTCGAGGCGTGCACGTCTTCAGCGAGGAAACCGAGTTCGGACGCGTGCCGGGAGTTCGTGCCAGGACTGCCCACCAGGACGATCTCGTCGGCGTTGAGTCCACCATCGCCCTGCGCGGTGTGGCCGACGACGGTCGAACCGTAGCTGTGTCCGATGACGGTGTTGTTCGACTGCGACGAGTTCCGGTGGGTGGCCCGGAGGCCGTCCTGGAAGCTGCTCAGATCATCGACCGCGCCCTCGGCCCTCCCCTTCCCGGCCGCTTCGGGGATGTTGGGCGCGTCATATCCGATCCAGCTGATCACGGCGTGATCGGCGTCCTCGTCCGCGTTCTCGGCGGCCAGGACCAGGTTGTCCGCCCGCCCCATCTGACCCTCGATGCTCTGCCAGGTGGTCGTGGTGCCCGGGACGAGGGTGGCGACGTTGTCGGCGGTGTCGGGGTTGCCCTGAGAGACGATGGCGCGGCCGTGGTCCCCCCTCTCGAAGGCCAACAGGAACTTGTCGGTGTCGGCTGAGCTGTCCCCGAGGTCGTTGAGCAGTGTCTCGACGACGCCCTTCTCGGCCTCCAGTTCCTCGATCTGGTTGTCGAGGATCCGCCGTTTCCCGTCGTGGCCGGGGCCGTTGCTCAGGGCCTCCCGCTCCTCCCTGAGGTCCTCGATCTCGCTGTCGATCCGGTCGGGCTCCTCGGCCAGGTAGTCGCGGTTGAGCTGGTCGCGCACGTCAGCGGGGATGCCGTCCAGGTCCCGGAGGAGGTCGGGGTCGTCGGCCATGGCCTGTTCGCGCTCCTCCTCGGTGAGCGAGTCCCACCAGGCGTTGACCAGGTGGGGCGGTTCGCTGCCGTCGATCTCGTCCGGCACCATCGCGGGGTAGTGGTCCCCGTAGGTGGCGATCTGCCCGGCCGTGAGCAGGCCCGCCTCGACCATGCGCTCCAGGGACTCCTTGCTGGGCCCGGTGCGCAGCTCGATCTTGGTCCGTTCGGCCCGGGTCATCAGGGTGCCCCAGATACCGGCGTGCTCCGAACGCAGCTCCTCACGTGTGGCCGCCAGCCGGTCGGCCTCGGTCTCGCCGCCGAACAACTCCACGACCGCCTGGCCGATCGCGTAGTCGCGGCCCATGCCCCTGAGCGCCTGGATGTCGGCCTTGGCCTGCTGCCAGCGTTGCACGATGTCGGCGCGGTCGGTGAGGTAGGTGTCGATGTCCCCGGCCCACAGACGGAGGATCCCGGCACCGTAGGTGAGGGCCCTGGAGGCCTCCTCCCACGCCATCAGCTCGTCGGCGGAGGCGGAGCTGATGTCCCAGGCGATGCGGTCGGTGAACTGGTTCGCGGAGGAACGCATCTGGCTGTCGGTGTCACCCGACTGTCCGAGCATGTCCGCGTGCAGTTCGTCGAGCTCCTCGGCGCCCGAGCGGATCGTCGGAGGGTCGGCCTCGATCGGGTCGGGCAGACCCAGGGTCATGTCCTCGACACTGGTCATGGGGCTTCTCTCAGGGGGGTCAGAAGTTGATCGGGATGTCGAGTTCCTCGAGCCCCTCTCGGAACTCGTCCGCGTTCTCGGAGTCCGTGGCGGCGATCTCCAGGACCGATCCCTGGACGTTCTGCGCGAGCGCGATCCCGCTCCGGGCGGTCGCCTGGATGTCCTCCAGGGTGTTGTCGCCGTAGGTGGACAGGCCCGAGGCCACGTAGGAGGACACCGGGCCGTGCAGGCTCTCCAGGATCGTCTCGAACCTGCCGCCGAGGAGGGCCATGGTCTCGGCGAGCAGCTCGGCCGCCTCCGCCTGGGGGAGGGCGTCGACACTCACGCCGGCTTCGTCGGACATGGGGATTCCCGGAGGATGGGGGACAGGAGTCACGCCGACCGTACTCATCGGAAAGCACATGAGGGAAGCGCTCCTCTGTCTCGCGTCTCTGCCCTGAGCTGCGGGGATGACTTCTCGATGGAGAACGCAAGACCGGGGCCGATTGTGGCCACCCGCCGGTGGGGAGGGACCAAGGCCCCTGGACGGGTTCCGCTAACCGGATCCGCCGCCACCCCCACCGGACGGGCACGAGTCGACATGACGACTCGACGCGGTGTCGACACAGCGACTGGTCGACCCGGTCAGTCCGCCTGCCCGCGCGTCCCGGGCCTGACCAGGAGCACGGCGATCACCAGGGCGACGGCCAGCAGACCGGCGCTGGCGAGGAGGGCGACCTCGTAGCCGTGGGTCAGTCCGGCTGCTGAGCCCGGGTGTACCTGACGGACACGGCCTGGGCGCATCGGAGGCTCCACGCCGCCCATCCCGGCCTCGCGAGGAGATCACCGGCCTGCGGATCACCGCACCGGCCCTGGTGCGCCGCAGCAACCGTGGACATGCTGGCCGAGCTGGTGACCCAGGCCTTCCTCGGGTCGCCTCCGCAGTGCAGGACCCCGGGACCCTCTTCGAGGAAGCGCAACGGCGCCGCCGGGAACTGACGGAGCCCTGGTGGGACCTGTACGACGAGCGCCTGCGCGAGCCACTGGCCGAGGCCATGTCCGGCCCGCCCTCGGCCTGGTTCGAGCGGAAGCTGGCCCTGTTCCTGGACGGCGTCGCCACCCGCCGTCCGGCTGACTGAGAACCCGGGACACGAAAAAGACCCACCAGCGATCTGGTGGGTCTCTCGTACGGTGGGCGTACCAGGACTTGAACCTGGGGCCTCATCCTTATCAGGGATGCGCTCTAACCGACTGAGCTATACGCCCGCGTTCCGTCAGGAACTCTACCGCATCCAGAGGGGCGGAGCGAACCGGAATCCTCGGGGTGGGGAGGAGGTGCGCGGCCCGGCCGCGTCCCTCTTCACCTTCGATTTTAGCGGGCTTCGGGAGTGCTCGGGACGCGTCGGGCCCGGCACCTCGGAGAGGTGCCGGGCCCGGACGGGGAGGCGGGCTACTCGGCCTCGGAGAGCGTGACGTCCACGCCGCCGACCAGGTCGGAGACCAGGTTGTAGAGCATCGCGCCCACCGTGGACAGGGCGGTGATCAGCACGACGTTCAGCGCGCCGATCACACCCGTGTAGCCCAGCACACGGCCCGGGGAGAACCAGGCGGCCGGGTTCAGGCCCAGCTCGTCCTCTCCGCCGTCGCCCTCCAGGAGGGCGCTGATCATGTTGGTGAGTTCGTCGAACACACCCAGCATCGACAGGGTCGCGTAGATCACCGCGACGGCGACGAACAGGATGATGAAGCAGACGAGGGAGACCACGAAGGCGAACTTCATGACCGACCACGGCTCCACGCGGGAGACGGTCAGGTGAGCCTTGCGGCTCGCCAGGGTCGCCTTCACCGCGCTCGGTCCCGCCGGGGTGGGATCCCCCTCGGGCTCGGACGCCGACTCGGTCACCTGGGGCTCCGCGATGGTGGCCTCCGAGGAGCCCTCAGCGGTCTCCCCCGCCGTCTCCACGTCCGCGTCACCGGCGGTGGCATCCGCGTCGGACTCGTTGCTGGTGTTCCGCTGGTTCTCAGACATAGAAGCGCTACCGCTGGACTTTCGTTGAGACGGGTCGATCCGTGTGTCCCGTGGGGCCGTCGAAACGCACCCCACGGGACGTACTGGTCTTAACGCGCAGTCTAGGCGTCAGGGTTGCCTTCGCCCGCGACCTGCTCGACCGTGTCGGCGTTGGCGGCCTCGACGGCGTCCGCGACCTCCTCGGCCTCGGCCTCCTCGGCGGCCTCGGCGTTCGCGGCGACGGCCACGATCTTGTTGCCCTTGTCCAGGTTCATCAGCCGGACACCCATGGTGGTGCGCCCGGACCGCTTGACCTCGGCGGCACCGGTGCGGATGACCCCGCCGGCGGAGGTGATCGCGAAGATCTCGTCCACCTCCGGGTCCACCATCAGGGCGCCGACCAGCTTGCCCCGGGCCTCCACGACCTTGGCCGTCAGCACGCCCTTGCCGCCGCGGTTCTGCACCGGGTACTGCTCCGAGGGGGTCCGCTTGGCGTACCCGTTCTCGGTGGTGACCAGCACGTCGGAGGAGCCGTCGTCGGGGCGGATGACGTCCATGGAGAGCAGGTAGTCGCCCTCCAGGAACCGCATGCCGATCACACCGCTGGTCGCGCGGCCCATGGGCCGCAGCGACTCGTCGGAGGCCGGGAAGCGGATCGCCTGGGCGTCACTGGAGATCAGCAGCAGGTCGTCGTCGGCGAAGACCAGGCGCGCCGCGATCAGCTCGTCCTCCTCGCGGAGGTTGATCGCGATGATGCCCGCCGCGCGCGCGGAGTCGAAGTCCTCCAGGCGCGACTTCTTCACCAGGCCCTCGCGGGTGGCCAGCACCAGGTACGGCGCCGCCTCGTAGTCGCGCAGCGCCATGATCTGCGCGATCTCCTCGCCCGGCTGGAAGGGCAGCAGGTTGGCGACGTGCTGGCCGCGGGCGTCGCGAGCGGCCTCCGGCAGCTCGTAGGCCTTCGTCCGGTACACCCGGCCCTGGTTCGTGAAGCACAGGATCCAGTGGTGGGTGGTGGTGACGAAGAAGTGCTGGACGATGTCGTCCTGCTTGAGCTGGGCACCCCGCACGCCCTTGCCGCCGCGCTTCTGCGCGCGGTAGTTGTCGATGCGGGTGCGCTTGGCGTACCCACCGCGGGAGATCGTGACGACCACGTCCTCCTCCGCGATGAAGTCCTCCATACGCATGTCACCCTCGAACGGGATGATGTGCGTGCGCCGCTCGTCGCCGTACTTGTCGACGATCTCGCCCAGCTCCTCGCGGATGATGGTCCGCTGGCGGGAGTCCGAGCCGAGGATGTCGTTGTAGTCGGTGATGAGCGCCATGAGCTCGTCGTACTCGGCGGTGAGGGCGTTGCGCTCCAGAGCCGCCAGCTTGCGCAGCTGCATGTCGAGGATGGCGCGGGCCTGGATGTCGTCGATCTCCAGCAGACCCATCAGGCCGGTGCGCGCGTCGTCGGCCGAGGCGCTGCTCCGGATGAGGCTGATGACCTCGTCGATCCGGTCCATCGCCCGGAGGAGGGCACGCAGGATGTGCGCCCGCTCCTCGGCCTTGCGCAGCAGGTACTTCGTCCGGCGGACGATGACCTCGACCTGGTGCTTGACCCAGTGGCGGATCATCTGGTCCAGGCGCAGGGTGCGCGGCACCCCGTCGACCAGGGCCAGCATGTTCGCGCCGAAGGTCTCCTGGAGCTGGGTGTGCTTGTACAGGTTGTTCAGCACGACCTTGGCGACGGCGTCGCGCTTGAGCACGATGACCAGGCGCTGACCGGTACGGCCGCTGCTCTCGTCGCGCACGTCCGCGATGCCGGTGATCTTGCCGTCCTTGACCAGGTCGGCGATCTTCAGCGCCAGGTTGTCCGGGTTGACCTGGTAGGGCAGCTCGGTGATGACCAGGGTCTGGCGTCCCCGGCCGTCCTCCTCGACCTCGACCACGGCGCGCATGGTGATGGAGCCGCGCCCGGTCCGGTAGGCCTCCTCGATGCCGCGCTTGCCCACGATGAGTCCGCGCGTGGGGAAGTCGGGGCCCTTGACACGGGCGATGAGCTGGTCGAGCAGCTCCTCGTCCTCGGCCTCGGGGTTGTCGAGGTACCAGTTGACGCCGTCCGCGACCTCGCGCAGGTTGTGCGGCGGGATGTTGGTGGCCATGCCGACCGCGATGCCCGAGGAGCCGTTGACCAGGAGGTTCGGGAAGCGGGCGGGCAGCACGACGGGCTCGGAGGAGCGGCCGTCGTAGTTGGGCCGGAAGTCGACGGTCTCCTTGTCGATGTCCCGGAGCATCTCCATGGCCAGCGGCGCGAGCTTGCACTCGGTGTAGCGCATGGCGGCCGCCGGGTCGTTGCCCGGTGAACCGAAGTTGCCGTTCGGGTCGACCAGCGGCATCCGCATCGACCACCACTGGGCCAGGCGGACCAGGGTGTCGTAGATGGCGCTGTCACCGTGCGGGTGGTAGTTGCCCATCACGTCGCCGACGACGCGGGCGCACTTGAAGTAACCGCGGTCGGGACGGTAGCCGCCGTCGTACATCGCGTACAGCACGCGCTGGTGGACCGGCTTGAGCCCGTCACGGACGTCGGGGAGGGCCCGGCCGACGATGACCGACATCGCGTAGTCGAGGTAGCTGCGCTGCATCTCGACCTGGATGTCGACGGGTTCGATCCGGTCGGTCACGCGCGAGAGGGACTCGACACTGGAGTCCCCGCCCTCAGGGGCGTCGGGGTTGTTCGCATCCGTCACGGATGTCGATCCCTTCTACGAGGCTTGCTTGGGGCACGGGTGGGAACGGGGGACCTAGATGTCCAGGAAGCGGACGTCCTTGGCGTTGCGCTGGATGAAGGCGCGCCGGGACTCGACGTCCTCACCCATGAGCACGCTGAACATCTCGTCGGCCTGGGCCGCGTCCTCCAGGTTGACCTGGTCGAGCACGCGGCGGTCCGGGTCCATCGTGGTGTCCCACAGCTCGTTGGCGTTCATCTCGCCCAGACCCTTGAAGCGCTGCACCATGTCGCGCGGGCGCGGGTCCCTCTTGCCCTCGGCGATCCCGGCCTCGATGACCCGGTCGCGCTCGGCGTCGGAGAAGGCGTAGCTCGCGTCGCTGCCCTTCTGGTCCCACTTGATCTTGTAGAGCGGCGGGCGCGCCAGGTAGACGTTCCCGGCCTCGACCAGCGGCTTCATGAAGCGGAACAGCAGGGTGAGCAGCAGCGTCCGGATGTGCTGACCGTCGACGTCGGCGTCGGCCATCAGGATGATCTTGTGGTACCGCAGCTTCTCGGCGTCGAACTCCTCGTGGATGCCGGTGCCCAGGGCGGTGATGATCGCCTGGACCTCGTTGTTCTTGAGGATGCGGTCGATCCGCGACTTCTCGACGTTCAGGATCTTGCCGCGAATGGGCAGGATGGCCTGGTTGTGCGGGTTGCGACCACCCTTGGCGGAGCCACCGGCCGAGTCACCCTCGACGATGTAGACCTCGCACTCCTCCGGGTTGGTGGACTGGCAGTCCGACAGCTTGCCCGGGAGGGAGGTGGTCTCGAGGAGGGTCTTGCGGCGGGTGAGGTCGCGGGCCTGGCGGGCGGCCACGCGGGCGCGGGCGGCCTGGCTGGCCTTGGACACGATGTCCTTGGCCTCGCCGGGGTTGCGCTCGAACCAGTCGCGCAGGTGCTCGTTGGTGACCTTCTGGACGAACGACTTGGCCTCGGTGTTGCCGAGCTTCGTCTTGGTCTGGCCCTCGAACTGCGGGTCCGCGAGCTTGACCGAGATGATCGCGGTCAGGCCCTCGCGGATGTCGTCGCCGGTGAGGTTGTCCTCCTTGTCGCGCAGCAGCTTCTGGTCACGGGCGTACCGGTTGACCAGAGTGGTGAGCGCGGAGCGGAAGCCCTCCTCGTGGGTGCCGCCCTCCGCCGTGTTGATGGTGTTGGCGAAGGTGTGCACGGACGAGGTGTAGGACTGGTTCCACTGCATGGCGATCTCGACCGCGATGCCGTCGCCGTCCTCCTCGAAGGAGATGATCGACGCGTGCGCCGGCTCCTTCTTGGCGTTGATGTGCCGGACGTAGTCCGACAGCCCCTCCTCGTAGTGGAAGGTGTTGACCACGGGACCGTCGTCGGTGTGGTCGGGCCGCTCGTCGCGGATGGTGATGGACAGCCCCTTGTTGAGGAAGGCCATCTCCTGCATCCGGCGGGCCAGCGTCTCGAACGAGTACGTGGTGGTCTCGAAGATGTCGCCGTCGGCCCAGAAGGTGATCTCGGTGCCGGTCTCGTCGGTCTCCTCGGCCTTGACGAGCTCACCCGTGGGCGCGGTCATCTCGTAGTGCTGGCGCCAGACGTGCCCCTGCTGGCGGATCTCCACGTCGAGCGCCGTGGACAGCGCGTTGACGACGGAGATGCCGACGCCGTGCAGACCGCCGGAGACCGCGTAGGACTTGCCGTCGAACTTTCCGCCCGCGTGCAGCGTCGTGAGGACGACCTCGACCGCGGGGCGCTGCTCCACGGGGTGGATGCCGACCGGGATGCCCCGGCCGTTGTCGGCCACCCTGATCCCGCCGTCGGCGAGCAGGGTCACCTCGATGGCGTCGGCGTGACCCGCCAGCGCCTCGTCGACCGAGTTGTCGACCACCTCGTAGACCAGGTGATGCAGACCCCGCTCACCGGTGGAGCCGATGTACATACCCGGGCGCTTGCGTACTGCCTCAAGCCCTTCGAGAACCGTGATTGATCCTGCGTCGTAGGCCAAGTGGGAACACCCTCCTGCTGGGGACGCCTGTCGGCAGCGGCCGAGCGGACGACGGTCAACCCACGACAGGGTGATCGGAGGGCCGACTTGCCGCGACACCTGGGGGATCACCGTTCGCCGCACGGGCCGTCCGCCCACCCTCTACATGGGAGCGTGATACCGGCTACAGGCGTCTGAAGAACCGTCTCCATGATACCCCGCCCAGTGCGACAAAGTGGCATTCGCGGCCCTGTGCCGCTCCAGAACGAACGTTCGGGGCGGGACCCGAGTCCCTACACGCGGGCGACCCCTTGCGCAAGTCCCGGCGCGGTTCAGTGGCCTTCGCAGGGCCCCGGCACCCCCACTGGGCCGTGTCGCGGGAGGAGAGGCGTCCCGCGTGACGGGGCACGTGCCCGGAACGGCCACCGAGGACCACACGGGACCCCCAGGTCACAGACGTGTCGGGGCGAGACGGGGCGAACCGGGCGGGGTCACCGACGGCGGAACCCCGGCCCCTTCACCTTGATCGCGATGACGGTGCCGTCACCGAGCTCCTCGTTCAGACGGCGCATCAGATCCCGAACCATCGCTCGCGCGTGGGCCGCCATCGTCGGCGAATCGGCCACCACGACGAGTTCACCCTCCGAATAACTCTCCGGGCGAAGGTGTTCGGCGTTGAAATCACCGACGATGTCGGCCCATCGGCCGAACACGCCGCCGATGGCCACCTGCTCCTGCCAGCCGTGCTCGATCAGCCAGGTGCGCACCGCGTCACCGAACAGCTGGGGCTCGTTCCGTGACCGCAACCGGCCACGCCCGCGCTTCCGGTTCATGCCCCGGGGAACGGCGCCGCGCTCGCGCGCCTCCGCCCGGGCCCGGGCCAGCGCCTGGCGGGCCAGGTCCGCCCCCGAGACCGGAGGAGGCTCCGGGACGTGCGGGGCGGCCGGGAGGTGCGGGGCGGCGCCGTCCACAGGCTGTGGACGGACCGCCTCGGTCGCGTCGGCCAGCGCGTCGCGACCGGCGCCGGTGTCCACAGGCTGTGGACGACCCTCACGCATCCTCGACCACTCCCCGCCGGACCCCGAACCGCGCGCCGTCCAGTTCCTTCGGGATGTCCTCCGCGACCGCCGCCGTCACCAGCACCTGCTCGGTGTCGCGCACCCGCTCGGTCAGCCTGCGGCGGCGCTCGGAGTCCAGCTCCGCGAAGACGTCGTCCAGGATCAGCACCGGATCGTCGCCCTCCTCCCGCAGGAGCTCGAACGCGGCCAGCTTGAGCGAGAGGGCGTAGGACCACGACTCGCCCTGGCTGGCGTACCCCTTGGCGGGCAGGTCACCGAGGTGGAGGTGCAGATCGTCGCGGTGCGGCCCGACCAGGCTGACGCCCCGCTGGAGCTCCCGGTCGCGCGCCCCGGCCATCGCCTCGCGCAGGACGTCCACGAGCTGGGGACGGTCGTGCGGGAGCTCCACCCCCTCCTCGACCGAGGAGCTCCGGTAGCTCGGAACGGCCGGGCCGCCGGAGTCGGTCAGGCCCGCGTAGGAGTGCGCGATCAGCGGGCGCAGTTCCTCCACCAGCGCCAGCCGCGCCGCCAGGAGCTCCGCCCCGGCCTCGGCCAGGTGGGAGTCCCAGACCTCCAGCGTGCTCAGGTCCGGGGTGGCCCGCTGACGCATACGCGCCGAGGCCGACTTCAGCAGGGCGTTGCGCTGCTTGAGCACCCGCTCGTAGTCGGAGCGCACCCCCGCCATCCGGGGGGCGCGCGCCACCAGGAGGTCGTCGAGGAACCGGCGCCGTTCCCCGGGGTCCCCCTTGACCAGGGCCAGATCCTCCGGGGCGAACAGCACCGTCCGCAGGATGCCCAGTACGTCGCGGGGGCGCCCGGCCGCGCCGCGGTTCACCCTGGCGCGGTTGGCCCGGCCCGGGTTGATCTCCAGGTCCACCAGCATGTCCCGGCCGTCACGGACGACCTTGGCGCTGACGATCGCGCGGGGAGCGCCCTGGCGCACCAGAGGGGTGTCCGAGGACACCCGGTGGCTGCTGAGGCTGGCGACGTAGCCGATCGCCTCGACGAGGTTGGTCTTGCCCTGGCCGTTGGAGCCGACGAACACGCTCACGCCGGGTTCGAGTCGCAGCTGGGCCGTCTCGTAGGAGCGGAAATCGGCCAGTTGCAGGTGGGAGACGTACATCCGGCCTTCCTCCTGGAACGGGGGAGCGGGAACGGTGGGGGAGGGGCGGTGGGAGAACGGTGCCGGGGTCGGTCCGGGGATCCCCGGACCGATCCCGGGAGGAGCGGGCGCGGTCAGCCCTGCTCGGCGTCCGTGGGCGCGGCCTTCGTGACGGCGTGGCCGCCGAACTGGTTGCGCAGGGCGGCCACGACCTTCATGGCCTGACTGTCGTCCTGGCGGGAGGCGAACCGCGCGAAGAGCGAGGCGGTGATCGCCGGGGCGGGGACCGCGAGGTCCACGGCGGCCTGGACCGTCCAGCGGCCCTCGCCGGAGTCCTGCACGTATCCGCGCAGCTCGGAGAGGTCCGGGTCCTCCTCCAGCGCGCGGCCCAGCAGGTCCAGCAGCCAGGAGCGCACGACAGTGCCCTCACGCCAGCTCTCGAAGGTGCCGGGAACGTCCTTGACGATCCCCGAGGCCACCATCAGCTCGTAGCCCTCCGCGAAGGACTGCATCATGCCGTACTCGATGCCGTTGTGGACCATCTTCACGAAGTGGCCCGCGCCGACCGCTCCGGCGTGCACGAAGCCGCCGCCGTCGTCGGGGGTCAGGGAGTCGAAGACGGGGCGCAGGCGCTCCACGTCCTCGGCCCCACCGCCGACCATGATCCCGTAGCCGTTCTGGCGGCCCCACACGCCGCCGCTGACACCGGCGTCGACGTAGCCGACGCCCTTGGCGGCGAGCGCCTCGGCGCGCGGCGCGTCGTCGACGTAGTGGGTGTTGCCGCCCTCGACGACGATGTCGCCCTCGGAGAGGAGGTCACCGAGCTCGGAGACGATCGCGGCCGTCGGTTCGCCGGACGGGACCATCACCCACACCACGCGGGGGGCGTCGAGGCGGTCGACCAGTTCCGACAGGGTCTCGACGTCGCGGGCGCCGGGGGAGACGTCGTAGCCGACGACGTCGTGCCCCTTCTCACGCAGGCGGGCGGCCATGTTGCCGCCCATCTTGCCGAGACCGATCATTCCGAGTTGCATGTGTACTCCCCTGGGGCACCTGTGGACATGTGGAAGCCGACCGGCCCGTGGCGCTGTGCACGGGCCGGGCGGCGGACGCTCGTCGGTGGAACGGGCGTTCCGGTCAGCCGGAGAGGCGGACCGGCATGATCAGGTAGCGGTACTCGGGGGAAGCACCCTCCTCAGCGGGCTTCCCGGTGAGGATCGCGGGCTTGGTCGAGGTGGTGAAGTGCAGGCGGGCCACGTCGGTGCCGATGGCGCCCAGCCCGTCCAGCAGGAACCCGGAGTTGAAGGCGATCTGGATGTCCTCGCCGTCGAGGTCCGCCTCCAGGGTCTCCACGGCCTGCGCGTCCTCACCGGTGCCCGCCTCCAGGACCAGCGCGCCCTGGGTGAAGGCGAGCCGCAGCGGGGTGTTGCGCTCGGCGACCAGCGAGACGCGCTTGACGGCCTCGACGAACTCGGAGCGGCTGACCTCCGCGACGGTGTTGAAGGTGTCCGGCAGCAGGGCGCGGTACTTGGGGAACTCACCGTCGAGCAGACGCGTGGTGGTGCGTCGGCCGCCGCCCTCGAAGCCCATCATGCCCTCGCCGGTCTCGCTGCCCGACAGGGCGATGGAGACCTCGGCGCCCGAGGTGAGCGACTTGGCGGTGTCGTGGAGGGTCTTGGCCGGAACCAGCGCGACCGCGGACAGGTCCGGGTTCTCCGGCTTCCAGTTCAGCTCGCGGACGGCGAGGCGGTAGCGGTCGGTGGAGGCGAGGGTGATGGTCTCGCCCTCGATCTCGACCCGGATGCCGGTGAGCATCGGGAGCGTGTCGTCACGGCCGGCCGCCACGGCGACCTGGCTGACGGCGGCGGCGAAGGCGTCGCTGCCGACGGTCCCGCTCACGCCGGGCATCTCCGGGAGGGACGGGTAGTCCTCGACCGGCATCGTGTTCAGGGTGAACTTGGCGCTGCCGCAGCTCACGACGACCTTGGGGCCGTCCGTGGAGATCTCCACAGTCTGTGGAGGAAGGTTGCGGGTGATCTCGGCGAGGAGGCGTCCGGAGACCAGGGTCTGCCCGGGCTCCTCGATCTCGATGTCGACGGAGACCTGCGCGGAGACCTCGTAGTCGAAGCCGGACAGGCGCACCCGCTGTCGGCCGTCGATCTCACCCGCGTCCAGCAGGATTCCGGCGAGGACCGGTACAGAGGGACGCGAGGGCAGTGTGCGCGCTGTCCAGGCGACAGCGTCGGCCAGTACGTCGCGTTCGACCCGGAACTTCACTCTCCGACTCACTTTCCGCCCGACCGGGGACCGGTCGCAGCCTCAACGTTGCAGCTCGTGGGTGTCTCGTGGATCCGCCGGGGGCGTGTCCCCAGGGTGTGGACAGCGTCCGCGACGAGGGCGGACCGTGCCGCTGGAGCGGTCTCGGACTCCGTAGGGGTCACCGCTCAGATCCGGGCGGCGGAGGACAGGGGCGAGACCACACGTTACCCGGATTCACCCGCTGCCGCTGACAGCTCGGGACTGACCCGCCGTCACCTCGATCTCAGGCGTTTGTCCACAGATTTTCCGCGAAGCTGTTTTGACGCCACATCTTGGTTAATGAAAGTGCGTCGTAGTAGTAGGGCCTGTGGATAGTGTGGATAACCCTTGTTCTCGCAGGTCAGACTGCGAATTTTTGTCCACAGGGCCTGTGGATGACCCTGTGCGTAACTCGGGCCCGCTGTGGACAACCAGAGGGCCCCTCAGCTTGTCCACAGAGCGTCCACAGGTTCGTCCACAGCTTTTCCCCAAGTTGTCCACAGTGCCTGGGGGTTCCGTGGTCCGATCATCGGTGGCCGTGTCCACAGGGCGACCCTGGGTTACCCACAGGCGCGGGGCTGTTGTCCACAGGTTATCCACAGGGTTGTCCACAGAATTCGACCCCTCTCTGTGGATAACTCCGCCGAGAAAACCCCAAACTTTTTTTCGGAGCCCGGCGCAGAGCGCGCGAACCTGGACAAAGAGTCTGTGCACAGGGTTTTCCACAGGTCCTTCGCGAAGCGCTGGTCCCGTTCCTCGTCACGGCCCCTGACCGGCGACCTTCACCCCCGCTGTGGCCAGCGCAACAGGCTCCGCACACCCGGGAAACCAGGGGAAACAGTGCGTGTCCGGTACGCACCGTACTGCTCGGCCATGACACGGACGTACCTCTCCCCAGGGTGCCAACACCCACACAAGCCTGTGGATAACTCGGCCCGGGTGGTTTCGGGGGAGCCCCGGAGACTGTGGACAGGCGCGAGCGTGCGCACGGAGGCCCACCGGCGCGGTCACGGGCCTCCCGACGGGCGCGGGACGGGGAGAGAAGTCGACACGTCGACTCGGGGACACGTCGACAGGCGGACACGGAGACACGGGGACACGGGGACAGGCGCACGGACCGGGGGCCCGCGGGTACCCGGAGACACCCCCGGACACGGCGGAGGGGCGGGCCGCCGCACTGGCGGGCCCGCCCCTCCGGTCGTCGTACGCCCGGCACGTCGGTCAGGTCAGCGAGGGCTGGTCCTTGATCCGGCTGGTCAGCTCGTGCACCTGGTTGTAGATGGAGCGGCGCTCCGCCATCAGCGCCCGGACCTTGCGGTCGGCGTGCATGACCGTGGTGTGGTCCCGGCCGAACTGCTGCCCGATCTTCGGCAGGGAGAGGTCGGTGAGCTCACGGCACAGGTACATGGCGATCTGCCGGGCCGTGACCAGGACCCGGGACCGGGAGGTCCCGCACAGGTCCTCCAGGCTCAGCCCGAAGTAGGCCGCGGTCTGGGACATGATCGCGCTGGCCGTGACCTCCGGGACCTCGGCGTTGGGGACCAGGTCGCGCAGTACCTGGCCGGTCAGGTCCAGGTCCACGGACTGCCGGTTCAGGCTGGCGAAGGCGGTCACCCGGATCAGCGCCCCCTCCAGCTCCCGGATGTTGGTGGAGATCTTGCTGGCGATGAACTCCAGGACCTCGGGCGGGGCCGCCAGGCCCTCCTGCGCGGCCTTCTTCCGCAGGATCGCGATGCGGGTCTCCAGCTCCGGCGGCTGGACGTCCGTCAGCAGGCCCCACTCGAACCGGCTCCGCATCCGGTCCTCCAGCGTGGTCAGCTGCTTGGGCGGCCGGTCACTGGAGATGACGATCTGCTTGTCGGAGTTGTGGAGCGTGTTGAACGTGTGGAAGAACTCCTCCTGCGTCTGCTCCTTGTTCTCCAGGAACTGGATGTCGTCCACCAGGAGCACGTCGATGTCCCGGTAGCGGCGCCGGAACCCGTCCGCCTTGCCGTCCCGGATCGAGTTGATGAACTCGTTGGTGAACTCCTCCGAGCTCACGTACCGCACCCGTGAGCCCTCGTAGAGCCGGTGCGTGTAGTGGCCGATGGCGTGGAGGAGGTGGGTCTTGCCCAGTCCCGAACCGCCGTGGATGAACAGCGGGTTGTACGCCTTCGCGGGGGCCTCCGCCGCAGCGACCGAGGCCGCGTGCGCGAACCGGTTGCTGGAGCCGATGACGAAGGTGTCGAAGGTGTACTTCGGGTTCAGCCGCGCGTGCTCACCGGGCGGGATCTCCTGGGACCGCCCGGGCGGAGAGGTCGGGGCGGGTGCCGGTGCGGACGGTGCGGCGGGTTCGCTCTCCTCCGCCGCCGGGGGATCAGCCACGGGCTCGACGGGCGCGGGGGCGGCCTCGTGCGCGCTCGGGGCCGGTTCCGCGACGGGCGCGGGCTCCGGGCCGGGCCTCGGGGCCGGGCTCTCCCAGCGGTTGGGCTCGTCCCACGACGCGTCCGACCAGCTCTGCTGCTGCCACAGCTGCTCCTGGGCGGGCTGTTCCCATCCGGTGGCCGAGGCCGCGGGGAACGCCGTCCGGTGCCCCTCCTGGGGGCGCGCGGGGGGATCGGGGAGCGGCTGCTGGGCGCCGTGCGCGGGGAGGTCCGTGGCGGGCCGTGCCGGTGCGGGGGCCGGGCCCTGGGAGGACCGCTCCGGAACGTGCGGGGCCCGGCCGTCAGCGGTCACGTGCCCGTGCTGCTGGGGCGCCGGTCCCTGCTGGGGCGCAGGTCCGCGTTCGGCGGGCCGCGGGCCCTGTGCGGAGGAGGCGGGGCCGAGCAGGTCGGCCTGCGCCTCCTGGGCACGCGCGTGCCCAGGGTGGGCGCCGAGCGCCTCGGACGGGTGCGGGGCCTGCGGCCGCTGGGGTGCGTCGAAGGGGTGCGGTCCGGCTGGACGGGCGTGCTGGCCACGGGGTTCGTGGACGGAGGGCTGGTCGGCGCGGCCCGGCGCCGGGGGCTGCTCGGGCGGCGCGGAGAGCGACGTGTGCGCGCCCGTGTCCCTGCTCACTCCGTAGGGGGAGGGAGTCGGGGGAGGGGTGGGCACGGCGGTGGGGTCCACGGTGACCGCGACCCGGATCTCCCGTCCCAGGTGTGCCGAGAGCGCCTTGCTGATCGCCGGGTAGAGGCGCGTCTCCAGGACCTTCTTGGTGAACTCGTTGGGCGCCGCGATCAGCGCCGTGTCCTCGATCAGACCCAGCGGACGGGTCTGCGGCAGCCAGGCACGCTGGTGTGCGGGGAGGGAGTCGTGGTCGATCCCGTCCAGCACGCTCGACCAGACCATTGCGAGGTTGACCTGTGCTTCAGCCAAGGTGACCTGCCATGGTTGCTGTCCCTTCGGTGCGGATCTGTTCGGTGCGGTGGGAGGCGGTGAGGGGACGGGGGCGTTCGGTCCGGCGTGTCTCTGGGGGCGGGGACCCCACGGGGCCCACACGTCCCATTGTCCTCCCCTGAGGGAGGTGCCGGGCCGGGGTTCCGGTTCGCGGGCGGTCGTTCGGGTCGTGCGCGGCCTGTGGACAACGGACGCGAAGTCTGGAGTCCAGGAGTGTGACTACCTTCGGGTATCCACAGCTTCCGGAGGTTGTCCACACCTTGTCCACAGGTTTATCCACAGGATGGCAGACCCCTGTGTGTATCGGGAGGTTATCCACAATCCCCAGTTCAGGGGGTGTGTACAGCGATTGTCCACAGGTTTGGGGTGGCTGTGGACAGTCTCGGGGGCGAGTTATCCACAGGTTGAGGTTATCCACAGCCCCCACCCCTTGGGGAAGTCTCACACGCTGTGGACAACCGGTTGTCCACAGGGAGGCGGGTAGACTGTGGCCGGTGGCGTCCGCCACCGGTCGAGCCGGGCCCGGCCTCCCCTCGCTGGACGGTCAGCGGGGCCGATTTGACCACGACCCGACCAGGTCGTATGTTCTTTATGCTTATGCCGACGATTCTGCCTGCGCTCGTGCCAGCCACGAAGTCGCGGCCTCGTCGCACGCACTGTAAGGCCCCGCATATCCTGGGGGTCTGTCGTAGTACTTTCCTGACACGCCCCTGGAGCCAGTAGTGAGCAAGCGTACGTTTCAGCCGAACAACCGGCGTCGCGCGAAGGTCCACGGCTTCCGGCTGCGCATGCGTACGCGCGCCGGTCGCGCCATCATCGCCTCGCGACGTCGCAAGGGACGCGCCGCGCTGACCGTGAGCCACTAGGCCACGTCAAGCCTCAAGTCTTCACTGGGACCGGTCCGGCCTTCTCGCCGGTCGGTCCCTTTGTCGTGGGGCACGGAACCGGTAGCCGGGGGCCGTGCCGCACCCCTCTCCCGGAGGAACCCCGATGTTGTCGCCGGAGAACCGGATGCGCCACAGCGCCGAGTTCGGAACGGTCATGCGTTCCGGTCGGCGCTCCTCGCGTGACGCTTTGGGCGTCATCTACCTCGCTCCCCGGAAACCGTCCGGCGACAGTGACCACACCGACGCACCGGCACCGCCGCGCGTCGGTTTCGTCGTGAGCAAGGCCGTCGGGGGAGCCGTCGTCCGCAAACGCGTGCAGCGGCGCCTCCGGCACCTGATGCGCTCACGGTTGGCTGTTCTGCCAAACGGTAGCCTGCTGGTAGTGCGGGCCAGGCCCTCGGCCGCGAACCTGCGGCAGGCGGACCTGGCGGTACAACTCGACAGCGCGATCGCCGCGGCGCAGCGTCCCCGTGGGGCCGACAAGCGTCGGCGCGGCCGCGGGGGCCCACGCCCCGAACCGGTCGGGTCGGCGAAGAGTGAAGCAGACGGTGACCGTCGCCCCCAGGAGGGCGCAGAACGGTGGGCGCAGCAATGACCGAGCACAGACCGACGTCGTTCGCACGGCTGCTGATCCTGCCCATCCGGGGGTACCAGCGCTTCATCAGCCCGCTCTTCCCCCCGGTCTGTCGTTTCTACCCCTCGTGCAGCGCGTACGGCGTCGAGGCGCTGCGCGTCCACGGGGGGCTTCGCGGGTTGTGGCTGACGGTCAGGCGCATCGCCCGCTGCCACCCGTTCAACCCGGGGGGTCTTGATCCGGTTCCGCCGCCCAAGGGGCGCCGGAACGAGGAGTCCGAGGAGTCTACGGGCGGAACCGGGCACACCGGCACCGCTTCCGGGGACCAGTAGCTGAACCGAATCACCGAGGAGTTGGCCGGTGCTGGACTGGCTTTACAACATCATCGGCCACGTGTTGGTCTGGATCCACTCGGGTCTGACCATCGTTGGCCTGAACCCCGACAGCGGGTGGGCGTGGGGCCTGTCCATCGTGCTGCTGACCTGCCTGATGCGTCTGCTGATGGTGCCGCTGTTCGTCAAGCAGATGAACACGCAGCGCAAGATGCAGGAAGTGCAGCCGAAGATCATGAAGCTTCGGGAGCGCTACAAGCACGACAAGGAGCGGCTCCAGCGGGAGTCGATGAAGCTCTACCAGGAGAGCGGCACCAACCCCATCATGGGCTGCCTCCCGCTGCTGCTCCAGATGCCGGTCTTCTTCGCCCTGTTCAGCGTGCTGCGCAGCGTGGCCGAGGGCAAGGTGCAGTTCGGCTTCACCCAGGAGCTCGCGGACAGCGCCCGTGAGGCGCTGATCTTCCACGCCCCGATCGCCGCCCAGTTCAACACCCCGGCGGACGAGCTGCGGGCGCTGGGCGCGACCGACCCCATCATGGCCAAGGTCGTCATCGCCATCGCGTGTGTGGTCATGGGCGTCACGACGTTCCTCACCATGCGTCAGAGCATCAAGCGCAGCATCGCGCAGCAGCCTGACAACCCGATGATGCAGACCCAGAAGATCATGATGTACATGGCGCCGGCCTTCGGGCTCTTCGGCCTCATGATGCCGATCGGTGTGCTGGTCTACTGGGTCACCTCCAACGTGTGGACGATGGTGCAGCAGCACTTCCTGTACCGGAACCAGCCCGCGCCCGGCACGGACACCGAGTCCTCGAAGGGCTCCTCCTCCAAGGGTTCGGCCAAGGGCATGCTCGGCCGCAAGAAGGCTCCGGAAACCGCTCCGGAGCCGGTGGAACAGCCTAAGATCGAACGCAAACAGCCGAAGAAGCAGACGCGTTCCAAGCGCGGCGGCGGCGCCAAGTAGGGCCTCCCTGTTTCGTGTCGGCGTTCACGACTTTCGAGTGCGCAGGCGAGAATGCCCCTGAGGCGTACGGCGGCCAGGGACTGACGGATAGAGGAGACGGGATCGCTGTGGGACGTAGCGAGGAAGAGAGCGGTGGTGTGGCGGTGGCTGACGCACCTGAGGCGGGAGTCGACGTCGAGGCCCTGGAGAACGAGGGCGACATCGCCGCGGACTACATCGAGGGTCTGCTCGACATCGCGGACTTCGACGGCGACATCGACATGGACGTCGAGGGCGACCGCGCGATGGTCTCCGTCGTCGGGGCGACCCTGGACGAGCTGATCGGTCAGGACGGCGAGGTCCTGGAGGCGCTCCAGGAGCTGACCCGTCTGGCCGTCCACCGGGCCACGGGTGAGCGCAGCCGACTGATGCTGGACATCGGCGGCTACCGCGACGGCCGCCGGAAGGTGCTCTTCCAGATCGGCGCCGAGGCGGCCACGAAGGTCAAGGAGACCGGCGAGGTCCACCCGCTGGAGCCGATGACGCCGTTCGAGCGCAAGGTGGTGCACGACGCGGTCGCCGCGGCCGGACTGCGCAGCGAGTCCGAGGGCGAGGAGCCCAACCGCTACGTGGTGGTCCACCCCGCCGACTAGGCGACGGACGGGCGGTCGAGGGGCGGTGTTTCACGTGAAACACCGCCCCTTCGTCATGCCCGGAGGGGCGGTGGGTCACCGGCGCGGGACCCACCCGGACGGAGGTCCCGGGACCGAGTCGGACGCAAGGGGTGTTTCACGTGAAACACCGGTGCGGCCCCCGCGTAGGATCGTCTGCGGGGACCTTCCCACCACGAGTCGTCCCACCCTCGGTACCCCCGGGGTGGCTCCGCGAGTGGAGTCGCGAACCACACGATCCGTGTGGGGGAGGGACGAACCCCCATGCGCGCGGTCGGCCGCGATCCGACGCGCGCTTCCCGCGTCGTTCGGTCCCTGTCCCCTTGTGGACAGGTCGACATGACGACCCAACGGTTCATGGAAGTGACGATGGACGAGTTCCGACAGGTGGTGACCGATGACCTCGGGCACTGAGGAGCCCGGCGCCACGCTCCCCGCCCCGCCCCCGGAGGCGGTCGCGGTCTTTGGCGACACCCTGCCCGTGGCGACCCGCTACGCCGAACTGCTCGCCGACGACGGGGTGCGTCGCGGGCTGATCGGCCCGCGCGAGGTGCCCCGCCTCTGGGAGCGGCACCTCATCAACTGCGCCGTCGTGGAGGAGCTGATCCCCGAGGGCGCCGAGGTGGTGGACATCGGTTCCGGTGCGGGCCTGCCGGGGCTGGTGCTGGGTCTGCTGCGCCCCGACATCAGGATGATCCTCCTGGAGCCCCTGCTGCGGAGGACGGTCTTCCTCGACGAGGCGGTCCGGACCCTGGGGCTGACCAACGTGGAGGTGCGCCGGGGGCGCGCCGAGGAGGCGCACGGCGAGCTGTACACCGACTTCGTGACGGCCCGTGCGGTGGCTCCGCTGGCCCGGCTGGCCGGTTGGTCGCTCCCCCTGCTGCGCAAGGACGGCAGCCTGTTGGCCCTCAAGGGGGAGCAGGCGGAGGCCGAACTCGCGGAGGCCCGGGAAGACGTTTCGAAACTGCGCCCTGGCGTGAGCGATGTGATCAGGGTGGGGCGGGGTAAAGTCGATCCCGCTACCACGGTCGTTCGCGTCACGGTGACATCCGACGGTGGCCCGCCCGCGTCGGGAGGCTCCCAGAAGAAGGCGCGGAACGGCAAGAAGAAGCGCGGACGGAAGAGGTGAACTCATTCGTGCCCCAGAACCCAGCCGACGACGCCGGTGTTTCACGTGAAACACCGGCGGGCGCCTATGGAGACCTGCTCGATGTTTCACGTGAAACACCGATCGACTCCACGGCGGGCCAGCCCCCTGTTTCACGTGAAACATGGAGTGGCGAGGCGGCCCCCGACAGCGTCCCCGACACTCCTCTCGCCCGGGCGGCCCGAGCCGCGATGACGGGCCGTGCGCACGAGGACCCCTGGCCTCGTCCCAAGGCCTGCCGGATCATCAGCGTCGCCAACCAGAAGGGCGGGGTCGGCAAGACCACCACGACGGTGAACATCGCCGCCGCCCTCGCCATGAACGGACAGCGCGTCCTCGTGGTCGACCTCGACCCGCAGGGGAACGCCTCCACCGCTCTCGGCATGGAGCGCGACACCCAGACCCGGTCCATCTACCACTGTCTCGTCGAGGACGAGGAGATCCGCAAGCTGGCCCAGCCGGTTCCGGACATCCCCAACCTGTGGTGCGCTCCGGCCACCATCGACCTCGCGGGCGCGGAGATCGAACTGGTCTCCCTCGTGGCGCGGGAGGCCCGACTCAAGCGGGCCTTCGCGGCCTACGACACCTCGGACCTCGACTACATCCTCATCGACTGCCCGCCCTCGCTCGGCCTGCTGACGGTCAACGCGATGGTGGCGTGCGACGAGGTCATGATCCCGATCCAGTGCGAGTACTACGCGCTGGAGGGGCTCGGCCAGCTTCTGCGCAACGTGGAACTGGTCAAGTCGCACCTGAACACGGGACTGTCGGTCAGCACGATCCTGCTGACGATGTACGACGGTCGGACCCGGCTCGCCCAGCAGGTGGCCGACGAGGTGCGCTCGCACTTCGGAGAGCTCGTCCTGAAGTCGCTGGTACCGAGGAGCGTCCGTGTCTCCGAGGCGCCCAGCTACGGGCAGTCCGTCATGACCTACGACCCGGGATCGACCGGCGCCGTGGCCTACCTGGAGGCGGCGCGAGAGATCGCCTTCCGGGCCGAGGGGCTCAACCCCGGCTGACGGTGGTTGTTTCACGTGAAACACTCCGCCCGGTCGGCGCGGCCGACCGGGCGGGCGGAAACTCACAAGGAGTGTGGAGGGAGTTGCCGGTGAGCCAGCAGCGGCGCGGACTGGGCAAGGGGCTGGGGGCGCTCATCCCGCAGGGGCCGGCGGCCCCCGCGCCGGTGGACGTCCGCGACACGGTGGTGTCCGTCCCCGAACCCCCTGCGGCCCAGGGGCCGACGGAGATGCCGGACGGGACCTACCTGGAGGAGGTCGAGCTCGGCTCGATCACCCCCAACCCCCGTCAGCCCAGGACCTACTTCGACGACGAGGCTCTGGACGAGTTGCGGGACTCGATCATCGAGGTCGGTCTGCTCCAGCCCGTCGTGGTCCGCAAGCTCGAAGGCGGGGAACAGCCCCGCTACGAGCTGATCATGGGGGAGCGGCGGTTCCGGGCGAGCAAGCTCGCGGAGTTGGACCGCATCCCCGCGATCGTGCGTCGGACGGACGACGACGAACTGCTCCGGGAGGCGCTCCTGGAGAACCTGCACCGGCAGCAGCTCAACCCGCTGGAGGAGGCGGCCGCGTACCAGCAGATGCTGGACGACTTCGGCACCACCCAGGGGGAGCTGGCCCAGCAGGTCGGGAAGTCGCGTTCGCACATCGCCAACACGCTGCGTCTGCTCAACCTCCCGGGGAGGGTGCAGACGCGGGTGGCGGCCGGGGTGCTGAGCGCCGGTCACGCGCGTGCCCTGCTGTCGATCGACGACCCGGAGGCGCAGGAACGCCTCGCGAAGAGGGTCAACGACGAGGGGCTGTCGGTCCGGTCCCTGGAGGAGATCGTCGCGCTCCGGGAGATCCCGGACGAGGACAAGCCCCGAAGGGCCTCCGCCGGGCGGATTGACAACCCCCCGCAGATCGAGGAGTGGGCCACCCGTCTGGGTGACCGGCTGGACACCACGGTGAAGGTGGACATCGGCCGGAAGAAGGGCAAGATCGTCGTGGAGTTCGCGACGATGGAGGACCTGGAGCGGATCATCGGTCAGATGGACCGCGAGAACTGACCTCTCCACCCTCGCGAGTGATGGCGGTGTTTCACGTGAAACACCGCCATCGTCGTGTCCGCCGTCAGGTGACGGCGGTGTTCGGAGGGCCTGTTTCACGTGAAACAGCCGGTCAGGGGGTCGCTGGCCCACTGATTGCGCCCTCAGGTCGCCCGTGAGTGGCCCAGGGGGTGCAACCCTGGGGTGAGTCCGACTGGACGCCAAAAGGCCCCCAGGCTTCGCCTGAGGGCCTCTCGTGCGTGTGTGCGGTGCTCCGGGTCAGAGGAACTCCGCCAGCTCCTTCTCCAGGAGTCGCTTCGGCTTCGCGCCGATGATCTGCTTCACGACCTCGCCGTCCTTGTAGACGTTCATGGTCGGCAGCGACATGACGTTGTAGGCGCGGGGCGTCTCGGGGTTCTGGTCGGTGTTGACCTTGACGACCTCGATCTTGTCGCCGTGCTCAGCGGCCAGCTTGTCCAGGACCGGGGCCATCTGCTTGCAGGGACCGCACCAGTCGGCCCAGAAATCCACCAGGACGGGCTTGGCGCTCTTGAGGACGGTCTCCTCGAAGGAGGCGTCGGTGGCGTTCTTCACGGTGGACACTGCTTGGTTCTCCTTGGTTCGACGAAACCGGGTGAGGGGGGCCGGGGAGTCTAGTTGCCGAGGGCTGCGAGGAAGCGCTCGGCGTCCAGCGCTGCGGAACAGCCGGTACCCGCGGCGGTGATCGCCTGACGGTACTGGTGGTCGACCACGTCGCCCGCGGCGAAGACGCCTTCGAGGTTGGTCCGCGTGGACGGGGCGTCCACCTTCACGTAGCCCTCCTCGTCCAGCTCGACCTGCTTCTGGAAGAGCTCCACGCGCGGGTCGTGGCCGATGGCGACGAACAGGCCGGTGACGTCCAGCGTGCTGGCCTCGTTGGTCTTGTTGTTGACGAGCTTGAGGCCGCTGACGCGGTCCTCACCGACGACCTCGACGACCTCGGTGTCCCAGAGGAAGCTGATCTTCTCGTTGGCGAGGGCGCGCTCCGCCATGATCCGGCTGGCGCGCAGCTCGTCGCGGCGGTGGATCACCGTCACCGACTTGGCGAAGCGGGTGAGGAAGAGGGCCTCCTCCATGGCGGTGTCGCCGCCGCCCGCCACCGCGATGTCCTGGTCGCGGAAGAAGAAGCCGTCACAGGTCGCGCACCAGGAGGTGCCCCGGCCGGACAGTTCCTTCTCACCGGGCACGCCGAGCTCGCGGTAGCCCGAGCCGGTGGCCAGGATGACGGTGTGCGCGAAGTAGGTGTCACCGCCGACGGTGACCTCCTTGACCGGCTTGGTCAGGTCCACGTCGGTGACGTCCTCGGGGACCAGCTCGGCGCCGAAGCGCTCGGCCTGCTTGCGCAGGTTGTCCATGAGGTCGGGGCCCATGATCCCGTCCGGGAAACCGGGGAAGTTCTCCACGTCGGTGGTGTTCATGAGCGCACCACCGGCCGTGATGGACCCCTCGAACACCAGCGGGCGCAGTTCCGCGCGCGCGGCGTACACGGCAGCGGTGTACCCCGCCGGTCCGGAACCGATGATGATGACATTGCGGACGTCACTCACGCTCTAGGCCCTTCACACAGTCGCTGCCCGGCCACGGTGGTGTGACAGGGAAAGATGGTTAGCACAACCGATGGTAGGCGCACGCCATTCCCGGTCCGACATCCGTGCAGCGTACGGGGGTGGGGTATGGGACTCAGCCCTTCCCGGACCCCGGCCACCGGACCGCCCGGACCGCGAGGGCCAGGCCCCCGGCGAGAGCCCCCCACACGGCGTTCACGGTGAGCACCGAGAGCACCGCGAGGGGGTGAGTGAGCGGCACCCGGAACCCCTCACCGAGGAGCGGCGACAGCACCGCGCCGAGCAGGACCGCGAGCACCCCGTAGGCGACACCCGCGCAGACGAGGGTGACGAAGGGCCGGGGCACGTGCGCCACGACCACGGCCGCAACCCACGCCACCGTCACCAGCAGCGTGACGCCCAGCTGTGCCCAGGGGGCACCGATCGTCTCCGTGACCCCGGTGACACTCATCAGGGGGCGTATCAGGGCCAGTGCCCCCAGGCTCAGGACCAGGGGCCAGGGCACGCCGGGCGGGGCTCCGGTGGCCGGGGCCGGACGGTGGTTCATGGGGTCCCCCTCGTGGATTCTGGGGCGGCGGACGCCGCGACGACCTCCCGCACGCTACGGACGGGGCCTGCTCGGGGCGTCCGTCGCGTATCCCCTCCGGGTACGTCGAAACGCGTAGCCGGACGCGCCCGCGAACAGGGGTGCCGACGGGGCCGGGCTCCGTAGAATCACGGCATGCCCGACCGCCCCGGCCCGCGCGGCCAGCAGGACCCGTCCGGCTCCACCGACCGCACCGGCCGCCAGGCCGTCGTCGTCGACGCCCTCCTGGGGTTCGCCGTCTTCGCGGTGGTGGCGATCGCGATCGGGGCCGGGATCGGCGGGGGAGACCTCCCACCGACCGTGGCCTACGCGTTCGCGACCGCGCTCGGACTCCTCATGCTGGTCCGGCGCCGCTGGCCCCTGGCGGTCCTCCTGCTCACCGCCGTCCTGCTCATCGTCTACTACGTGGCGGATCTGCCGGTGATCGGGCTGGCCGTGCCCGCGGCCGCCGCGCTGTACTCCGCCGCCCTCTTCGACCGCACCCGGTGGGCCGTCGGGACCGCGGCGGCGCTCGTCGTCGTCTCCACGACGGCGAGGCTGGCCGAGGGCCAGGACCCGGCCTTCCTCCTCGGGTACGAACTGGTGTCGACCGTGGCCATCATGGGTGCGGCGATCGCCCTGGGGGACGGGGTCCGCCAGAGGGCGGAGGGCGCCCGCCAGCGCGAGTTGATCGCCGTCCTGGACGCCCAGGCGAGGGAGGCGGAGTCAGCCGAACTCCTGGCCCGCGAACGCGCCCGGATCGCGCGGGACCTGCACGACGCGGTCGGCCACCACCTCTCCGTGGTCTCCCTGCACACCTCGGTGGCGGCCGAGGCCCTGGAAGAGGGGGCGGTGGACGCACCGGTGGCCCGGGCCGAGCTGGACCACGTCTCCCAGGCGGCCCGGGAGGGACTGCGTGACCTGCGTTCCACGGTGCGGGCGCTGCGCGACCCCGGGCCATGGAGCGACAACGGGGACGGGGTCGAACGGGTGGCCGGGCTCGCGCACCTGGACGACCTGGTGGCCTCCGTGCGCGCGGCGGGGCTGACCGTGCGGGTGACCGGCGAGGGTGGTCCCGAGCTGCCCGGTCTGGTCGACGCCACCGCCTACCGGGTGGTCCAGGAGGCGCTGACCAACACGCTCAGGCACGCGCGGGCCGAGACCGCCGAGGTGGTGCTCGAACGCGCGGAGGAATCGCTCACGGTGACGGTCTCCGACGACGGGACCGGGCCCCTCCCCGGCGGGGCGCGCCGGGAGCCGCTCGACGGCGGGCGCGGCGGAACGGGGCTCGCGGGGATGAGGGAGAGGGTCCGGATGGTGGAGGGGACCCTGGAGGCGGGGCCGGTGCCCAGGAGCGGGTACCGGGTCCGCGCGCGGCTGCCGCTCGGGGGCGGGGAGTGAGCGCGCCGACGAGGGTCCTGCTCGTGGACGACCAGGAGCTCGTCCGCGCCGGTGTGCGCTCCCTGCTGGAGCGCGAGGGTGACATCGAGGTGGCGGCGGAGGCCGAGGACGGCCGCGCGGCGCTGGTCGAGGTCGACCGCCACCGCCCGGACGTGGTGCTGCTGGACCTCCAGATGCCCGTCATGGACGGGCTCGCCGTGCTCCGGGAACTGGAACGTCGACGTGTCGACACGTCGGGCCGCCGACATGTCGACACCCGGGTGGTGGTCCTCACCACCTTCGGCGAGGACGCCAACGTGTTCACCGCGCTGCGCCTGGGCGCCGCCGGTTTCCTGCTCAAGGACGCCAGGCCCCGTGAGCTGCGGGACGCGGTCCGCACGGTGGCGGCGGGGGAGGCCCTGCTGTCGCCCGGCGTCACCCGGCGCGTCATCGAACGCCTCGCCGGGAGCGAGCCGCCGCCCGAGGCCGTCGCGCGGCTGGAGGCGGTCACCTTCCGGGAGCGCGAGGTGCTGGCCCTGGTCGGGCGGGGGATGTCCAACCAGGAGATCGGGGCGGAACTGCACCTGAGCCCGGCCACCGCGCGCACGCACGTGGGCCGCCTCCTGGCCAAGCTCGGGGTGCGTGACCGCGTGGGGCTGGTGGTGCTCGCCTACGAGAGCGGGCTGGTGCGCGCGGGGGACGGCCGCTGAGGACGGGCCGCGCCACCGGTGGCGCGGTCGCCTACAGGGGACGCTCGGAGAGCACGCCGCCTCCGGGGTCCCCGTCCGTGCAGCTGCTCGGGTCGAGGACCACCACTCCGGCTCCGTCCTCGTCCCGGGTGAAGAGGACCCACGCGGGTCCGGGACCGTCACCGGCGTCGTAGAGGGCGTCGTCGACCAGGGTGACCCGTGTTCCGGCGTCCTTCTCGAAGCGGGTGACGCACTCCTGCGCGTCGGCGGTCAGCTGCGTGAGCTCCTGGGTGCCGGTCTCCTCCTGGGCGCCCTCCGTCGCGCGCGAGGCGGCCAGGACCTCCGCCGCCTGGGAGCCGAGCCGGTCCTCCGTGTAGACCGTGCCGCTCGCCACCGAGGTCGCGGAGTAGGACTGGGCGGTGTCGGGTGCCGACTCGGACTCGGACTCCTCCAGCAGCGGCGACGCGGCGGTGGACTCCTGCTGGTCGTTCATCTGCCCGTTGAGGATCGCGGCGCCGCCACCGACCACGAACACGGTCACGGCGGCGATCGCCATCAGGTGGGGGAGGCCGAAGCCGCGCCGCCGGTTGAGGGGGACCACCGGTGCCAACGTCTCCGCCCCGGGGCCCTCGGACGCGTCCGACGCGTCGGAGGCCGAGGAGTCGGCGAGAGGGGGTTCCCCGGCCGCCGGGGTCGCGGAGCGTTCGCGCACCGCCTCGGCCACACGCCCGTCGAGGAGGTCCGCGACGTCCTGCGGCAGTGCCGGAACGGGCTCGTCGGCGAGGACGCGGGTGACCCCCGAGAGTTCGTCGAGGACCGTGGCACAGGACGCGCAGGTCTCTATGTGGGTGGCAACGAAGCGTTCCTCGTCGGGGTCCAGAAGGTCCTCCGCGAAGAAGGCGAGTGCCTCCACGTCAGGATGGGACGTCACGATGGGTTGGCACCTCCTCTCCCAGATGTGACGTCTCGGGGAGGCTGAGGGTTCCTTAGATGGGCCAGTGAGGGAAGAAGTTTGGCGCGACCTCGCGCACACCGGCTCTTGACGGTGCCCGACGCGACCTCGAGGATCTCCGCCGCCTCGTCCACCCGGTAGCCGAGCATGTCCACGAGGGTCAGCGCCATCCTCTGGTCCAGCGGGAGGAGTTCCAGTGCGGCGTGCACGTCCAGCCGGGCCTCGGTCTGCGCGGCGTGGTCGTGTCCGCCCCCGGAACGGCTCAGGCGGTCGTTGGAGATGACGTCGAGGGTCTCGTCCTCCGTCGGGGTCGCCGGACGCACCTTGCGGCGTCTGAGGCGGTCGTGGCAGGCGTTCACCACGATGCGGTGCATCCAGGTGCTCACCTGCGACTCGCCACGGAACCGGTCGGCGGCGCGGAACGCGGACATGAAGGCGTCCTGGAGGGCGTCCGAGGCCTCCTCGGGGTCGCCCATCATCCGGACGGCGACAGCCCACAGGCGCTCACGGTGACGGCGAACCAGTACCGCGAACGCCTGTTCGTCACCCTGAGCGTGCCTCGACAACAGCTCCGTGTCAGGAAGCTCCTGGGCCGCGTCCATCAGCGCTGATCACATACCCCACAAAGTAGAACTAGGTCCCGCGAACCTCGACCTCGTTAATGGTCCCACGGAAGCGTCCGTCGTCCGAGGGCAGGTCGGTGAACCAGACGAGGACGTACCGGCCGGTCGCGGCCTCGTCCAGGGTGACGGTCTGCTCACCGCTGACCTCGCCCTCCCACGCGGAGGGGAGGTTGGCGTCCAGGCTGGCGTCGTCGGAGACGGCGTTGCTGTCACCGACCCTGATCTGGACCCCGTAGGAGCTCGAGGGCACCACCAGGTCGACCTCGTGGACCTCCTGGCTGGAGCCCAGGTCCAGGAGCAGGCCGACACCGGACTTCTCGGTGCCCATCGGGTCGTTGTAGCCCTCGGTGTTCCAGGCCGTGCTGGGATCGCCGTCGTGGGCCAGCGGCGCGTTCTGCCCGTGCTCGGAGTTGTCGCCCAGCGGGTCGAAGCCGTCGGAGTCGGAGATGTCCAGGACGCTCAGTTCGGCGTCGGCCGGGGTGTCCTCGGTCGCGCTGACGCTGGGGTCGGCCTCGCCGTCCGTGCCGGAGTTCATCATCGAGCCGAACGACCAGGCGCCGACGACGACCGCCACGAACAGCACCACCGCGACCGCGCCGACCAGGACGCGTTTGGTGGACGAGCCCTCCTCACGGGAGGCGCGCTGGTCCATGCGGGAGGGTGCCGGGCGGGAGGCGCCGCGGGCCGGGGCGGCGGCGGTGCGGCTGGTGCGGCGCTGGTTGTTGGTGGCGTCGAACTCGCCCGTGCGCCGGGAGGTCCCGGGCTCGGGCGGCGCGGCCTCGGCCGGGGAGACCGGCAACGGGATGAGCCGGGGGACCTCCGCCATGGCGGCGCAGAACTCGGCCGGGCTGGAGATGGGCGGGCCGGGCACCATCTGACCCACCAGCTGCGGCAGGGCCGCGCGGGTGGTGATGGAGGCCAGGGGTTCGCCCACGCCCTGTCTGAGCTGACCGGGCGGGTAGGGGCCCATCGGCCCCTGGGGTGCGCCGGGCAGACCGCTCTGCGGACCGCCGGGCCAGTACCCCGTGAGGGCCGCGTAGAGCAGGTTGCCCAGGCCCTGGGCGTCGACGGCGGCGGGCTGGGGGACGTTGTTCCCCAGCAGGGCGGCGTCCACCCCGATACCGGTGACCTTGACCGCTCCGCCGCTGCTCCACATGAGCTTGCTCGGGGTCAGGCACAGGTGGTGCAGGCCTCCCGCGTGCGCGGCGGCGATGGCCTCGGCGGCCTCGGCCACCAGACCGGCGGCGCGCTCGGGCTCCATCGGGCCCTGCGCGAGGAGTTCGGCGAGGGAGGAGCCGATGACCCACTCCTCGACGACGTAGGGGACGGGGGTGGTGTCGTCGGCGTCGAAGACCTGGGTGACGCGGGCGTCGGGGATACGGCTCGTCGCGCGGGCGGCGCGCACCACTTCGGACGTACGGGGGAAACCCTCCGCGAAGGTCCACACCGCGACGGGGCGCGCGAGCGTCTCGTCGGTGGCCTTCCAGCGGGTCGCGCCACCGGTCTCGCTCACCACGGTGTCGAGTCGGTAGCGGTTGGCCAGCTTCGCCCCGGGTTCGATCAGGAAGGTGCTCATGATGGGAGTGACGGGTGACAGTGCCGTGGTTCGCGTGGCGCCGTCGCGGGCGCACGCGCGGGGGTTCGGCGCTGTCTGCTGTCCCCAGCCTCCCTTCGGGCAGCTCGGATAAACGATGCTCTGGCGGTAAAGCGGTGTCTGTCCATGCTAGGACGCTTGAACAGCCTCTTTGGAGGACACCGGATGGTCACGCTTCTTCCGGGACGTACCCGGGCGCGACCACCCAACGTCATCCATTACAGGTGATCAGCGGCGTCGTAGCCGGGTTCTGACCAAATCAAGGAATGCTGTGACTTCAGTCACATTGAGGAACTTGGCGGCAACCACGAACAGTACGGCACCGACCAGTCCTCCGGCCACCATCGACGCGAGGGCGGGCCACACGTCGCCCGGCAGGCCGCCGAGGGCGAAGATCATCAGGACGCCGAACGCCGCCGCCGGAACCGTGGCCACGTGCAGCTTGAACAGCGTCACCGCGGTCCGTCGGCCGTCGAGCCCGTTCAGCCTCCTGTTGAGGAGGTACCACATGATGGCCGAACCGACCACGTAGTAGAGACCGTAGGGCACCGGCAGCCACACGACGATGTCCTGCGGGTTGTCGGCCATGAAGTACAGCAGGCTGAGCGCCGTGACCGCGTGGGCGATCTCGGACGGGATCGACACCAGCGCCGGGGTCCGCGTGTCGCCCAGCGCGTAGAACACGCGCATCTGGAGCTGGAAGAGCGTGAAGGGGATCAACATCACGCAGAACACCATGAGGATGCGCCCGATCGCCGCCGCGTCCTCGGCGCTCGTGCTGCCCTGCGCGTAGATCATCACGCAGAACGGGACCGCGAAGACGATCATCGCCACCGCGATGGGCACGATCAGGACCGACGAGAGCCGGAAGCCCCGGGAGAAGTCGCTGCGCACCTGGTCCTTGCGCCCGGCCGCGACGTGCTCGCTCATCCGGGGCAGCAGGGCGGTGATCACCGAGACCGCGATGATCGCGTACGGAAGCTGGAACAGCATCGACGCGAACTTGTACGCCGCGATGCCCGAGCCGGTCTCGTAACCGAGGTCGGCCGCCATCGAACCTGCGCGCGTGGCGACGTTGGTGGAGACGAGCGCGCCCACCTGGGCGACGACGATGTAGAGCATCATCCACGAGGCCGCGCTGGCGGCCTCGCCCAGCCCGGAACCGCGCAGGTCCAGGCGGGGACGCCAGCGGAAGCCCGCGGCGGCGAGCGCCCAGACCAGCACGCCCGCCTGGACGACCTGGCCCACCGCGGTGCCGAGGCCCAGCAGGGCGAGCTCGCCGGAGGTGATGGTGTCCGGCGTCCGGCCCGGACCGGCCAGGGACAGGAACCACAGGCAGACGCCGATGATGACGACGTTGTTGAGCACCGGCGCCCACATCGGAGCGCCGAACTTGTTGCGCGCGTTCAGCATCGCGCTGGCCAGGCCGCTGGCGCCGATGAAGAAGATCTGGAGCACCAGGTAGCGGGCGAGGATCACGGAGACCTCGTACTGGGCCCCGCTGAACCCGCCCGCGTAGATCCGGATGAACCACTCCGCGATCAGCACCGACACCAGCGTCAGCACGAACAGCGCGAGCAGCATCAGGGTGACCAGACGCTGCTCCGTCCGGTCACCGCCGTCCGCGTCCAGCTTGCGCCGCTTGACCAGGAAGGGCACGAACACGCTCGCCAGCAACCCGCCGATGAGCAGGTCGTAGATCATGTACGGCACCATGCCGGCGGTCTGGTACGCGTCACCCAGCAGCTGGGTGCCGATCGCGGCGGCGAGCACGATGGTGCGGACGAAGCCCGTCACACGCGAGGCGATGGTGCCGACCGCCATGATCGCCGTCGACTTGGCGATGTTGCCCGGACCGGTGTGCGTCGCACCGCCGATCTCGTCGCCGTCCTCCAGGCCCGCGCGGTCCGCCGTGCCGACGTCACCGATCTCGCTGGGATCCCGGACCGTCCTCAGGCCGGTCTCCGGCTCGATCCGGGGTTCGGCGCGCTCGTAGGCGTCGAGCACGTCCTCGGGCATCACCAGGTGGTGCCGGGGCGCGCCCTCGTGGGTTTCCTCGGGTCCGGGCTCCGGACCGTCGGCGTGCTGGCGGGGATGATCGCTGGACACCGTGGGGTGGTCCTCTTCCTCTGACTCTTGCGGCTGGGGTGTCCGGCGGGGGCGGGGCCGGAAGGGCTCACGGCATCTATCGACGCAGGCGGCCGCGGATGAGTTCCACGGCGGAGCTCAGCTCGGGGACGCGCAGCAGTCGGGCGGAGAGCAGGAACAGCAGGGCGCCGACGGCACAGCCGACGAGGGGGGCGCCGACGTTGGTGGCCAGACCGGGTCCGACCCGCGTCTCGAAGAACCAGAGCACACCGAAGCCCGCCGCGATGCTGGGTACGACGGCCAGGTGCAGCCGCAACAATGTGCCCATCACGTGCTTTCCGTCAAGTCCCCCGATCCTGCGACTGAGGATCTGACCCGCGATGGTCAGGCCCGACAGGAACGAGAGCATGAAGCCCGAGGCGACGCCGACGACGACCAGGTTCGGCGGCAGGAGCAGGTAGGCGACGAGGGCCAGACCGCTGTGAACGGCGAGGTTGGCCAGGCCGATCAGGGCCGGGGTACGGGTGTCGCCCATGGCGAAGAACACGCGCAGCATGAGCTGGAACACGGTGAACGGCAGCAGGCCGAGCGACATCACGGCGAGGATCTGGCCGATGGCGGCCGCGTCCGCGACCGACACCGAGCCCCGGGCGAACGCCAGGATCGACAGCGGTTCCGCGAACATCGCGACGGCGAAGGCGATCGGGACGAGCACGAACGCGGAGATCCGCAGCGTACGGGAGAAGTCGGAGCGGACGGAGGCCCAGTCGCGGTCGTCCGCGTGCGCGCTCATGCGGGGGAGCAGGACGGTGATCAGCGAGACCGCGATGATCGCGTACGGGAGCTGGAAGAGCTGGTACGCCAGGTTGTAGGCGCTGATACCGGCACCGACGTCCAGGCCCTGCTCGATGCTGGCCACGTTGGCGGCGTTGGCGATGTTGGTGGTGATCCACAGGCCCGCCTGGGTCAGGAGGGTGTAGAGCATCATCCACCCGGCGGTGCGCAGCGCCTCACCGAGACCGGAGCCGCGCAGGTCCAGGCGGGGGCGCCAGCGGTAGCCGGTCCGCGTCAGGGCGACGAACAGGACCAGGGCCTGGAGCGCCATGCCGGCGGCGGTGCCCGCGCCCAGCAGGGTGAGCTCGCCGGTGGAGACGGTCTCGGGGGTGCGGCCCGGACCGGCCACGATCAGGAACATCGCGGCGACGCCCATGATGACGACGTTGTTGAGCACCGGGGCCCAGACCGCCGCGCCGAACTTGCCGCGCGTGTTGAGCATGGCGCTCAACAGGCCGCTCAGGCCCACGAAGAAGATCTGCGAGAGCAGGAAGCGGGCCAGGTAGACCGACGCCTCGAACTGCAGGGGGGTGAAGCGGGAGCCGTACAGCCAGATCAGGGCCTCGGCGGCCAGGATCGCGACCGTGGTCACCAGCAGCAGCGCCAGCACCATGGAGGTGAACAGGCGGTCCTCGGTGGCCTTGCCACCGTCGGCGTCGCGCTTGCGCCGCTTGACCAGGAACGGGATGACCACGGAGGCCATCAGGCCGCCGATGAGCAGGTCGTTCAGGATGAAGGGGATCGTGTGCGCCGTGTGGTAGGCGTCACCGAGCAGGTGGGTGCCGATGGCGGCGGCCAGCACGATGGTGCGGGCGAAGCCGGTGATGCGGGAGGCCATGGTGCCGACGGCCATGATCATGCTGGACCGCATCATGCCGCCGGAGTCGGAGCCCTCCGGCGGGGCGGGTGCCTCGGGCTCGGGGAGCTCGCCCTCCTCGTAGGAGGGGGTCGGGCCGCCGGTGGGGCGGACGGCGCTGTCACCGGGCATGGGGCCCTCGTGGGGAGGCCTGGTGTGTTTGGGCGTGTGACGGGGGGACTGCTCGTCGCCGTTCGGGGAGTCGGTGACCACCGTGGATCAGGGTTCCTTTCGTCTGCGGGGAGGGTTCGGGCCGCGACGCCGTGGGGACGGCGCCGCGGATCAGGGTGTGGCGGTCACTTTCCGGAGCCGCTGCCGTCCGGGTCGTCCTTGGTCGTGGGGGAGTCGGCCGTGGTGTCGCCGTCCGCCGTTCGGTCCCCGTCGCCGGGCGTCGCGTCGGAGGGCCGCCCGGCGGCGGGGGCGTTCGGGGTGGTGCCCTCCGGCGTCCCGTCACCCTCGGGTGCGTCGGTCTCGGAACCGGCGTCGGCCTGGGACGTGTCGGCGTCGGGTGCGTCGGTCCCGGGCGCGCGAACGTCGGGATCGGAGCCCGTCCCGGCCGCGTCGGTCTCGGAACCGGCGTCGGTCTCGGAGCCGTCGGCGGACCGCTCGCCGTCCGCCGTACCGTCTCCGGCCTCGGCCGCCTTCGCCCTGGCCGCCTGCTTGCGGGCCCACTTGCGCAGCGCGCGCGGGGCCAGCGCCGCGACCAGGATCAACAGGCCGATCCCGCTGATCAGCAGGGCCTGCGTGCCCAGACCCGTGGCGTTCACCTGGATCAGCGTGTCCTGCGAGCTGATCGGCTCACCGTCGGCGTTCTGGAGGCTGACGTGCACGTTCGTGCTGCCGTTGATCCGGGCCGACAACGGGACGTAGACCGTGGTCTTGGCCCCCGGGGCGATCTCGAAGTGGTGCGTGTACTCGCCGATGCTCAGACGCTCGGAGTTCTCCGAATAGAGCGACAGGTACACGTAGACGGCCTCGTCCTCGAGGTCGTTGGCCACGAGCACGCCGGTGGTCCCGGTGCGGCTGGCCAGCGTGACCGGCTCACCCGGGATGACGCGCACGTCCTCCCGGCGGCTCTGCACCGACTTGACCACCAGGGTGCGGGTGGCTCCGGCGAGGGCCTCGCGGTCCCGCCAGTGGACCGACTCCAGGCGCACCAGCGCGGGCCGGAACGGGTCGCTGTCACCGACCAGGATGCTGTTGAACAACCGCACGTCCCGGCTGACGTCCTCGATCTGGCCGAGGTAGGTGGAGCTGAGCCCGTCGCCGTACGCCTGGTCCGGGTAGTCCAGCTCCTGACGGGTCTCCTCCCGGTCCTTGGAGTCGGGGAGCTCGACCCGGTCCAGGCGCTCGGGGGAGAGCCAGGGCAGGCCGTCCGTGGCCTCCAGCACCCCCGAGGCGAACTCGGGGCTGGGGTCCCAGCCGGGCTCGGGGGCGGCGACGACCACCCGGTCGCCCTCGCCGCTCTCCCCGGCGATCATCGCGGTCTCCGCCGCGAAGCGCTGGAGGGCCAGGGCGGACTCGCCCGGCTCCCACGAGGGCATCGACAGCACGTCGGTCAGACCGGAGTCCGTCACCAGCGCGTAGGGCTCCTCGTCAGCTTCCTCGTCCCCGCTCACAGGCAGGGGGGCCTGCGCGCTGGGGGTCGTGGAGATCCAGGAGGCGGGGGGAAGCGCCTCCTCGGACAGCAGGAAGCGGTCGGCGCCGTGCTCGGTGTACAGCTCCTGGACGCGCTCGTCCATCAGCCCCTCGGCCGGGACCGCGAACCGGTCGTCCGCCTCCAGGGCGAGCGCGCGCGCCACGGCCTCCTGGCCGAGCCGCAGCGAGGCCTCGGCGTCACCGTTCATGTCGTTGAGGAGCAGCGCGACCAGGTCGGCGTCGGCGTAGGGGGAGGCCACGACGGTGTCGGCGGCCAGGACCTCGCGGGCCTCGCGCAGCCACACCTGGGCGGCCACGTCCGCGGGGCGCCCCTGACGGCCCGGTTCCTCGGCCGGGTCGTCCAGGGGGCCCTCCAGGACCTGGTGCTCGGCCGCGGCCATGCGGAGGACGTCGTCGAGCGTTCCGGGGTCGACGGACCAGGTCACCGGGATGCCCTCGGTGCGCGTCGGCCTCTCCTCACCGCCGTCGTCCTCGTCGTTCCCGCCGTCCTCCTCGGGAGAGGCGGAGGGGTCCGCCTCCTCGTCGGTGCCCTCGTCGGACGCCTCGGGGGAGACCGAGTCGGCGCTCTCCTCCGCGGTGACCTCCTCCCCGGCGGTCGGTGAGCTCTCGTCGGTCGGCTCGGGGCTCTCCTCGACGCCCTGGTCCTCCTCCAGCCCCAGTTCCTCGACGAGGTCCTCGTCCCCGGCCTCGAAGGACAGGGGGACCTGCGCACCGGATTCCAGGAGCCGTCCGAGGCGCCCGTCGGCGCCGACCGACCCGTGCAGCTCGTCGCTGAGGAAGGTGTCGTCGTCGGCGCGCTGGGGGGCGTCCATCAGCGGCCAGACCCAGGCCAGGTCCAGGGTGGGGACGTCGTCGTCGGCGGTGTAGGGAAGGAAGGTGTACTGCGCGCCGAGGGGGTCGCCGTCACCGTCGACCGCCTCGACGACCATGGGGTACACCCCGTAGGAGCCCAGGCCCAGATCCTCGGCGGGGGTGCTCAGCGAGTACTCCAGGGTGCCGTCCGGCTCCAGCTTCCCCTTGAACTCCTTGTCCGGCCCCGAGGCGCTCGGCTGCCAGTCCTCGCCGGTGGCGAAGTCGTCCAGCTCGTCGCGGGAGGTGAAGGGGTGCCGGGAGTAGCGCACGCGGACGGTGACGTCCTCGACGGTCTCCCCGGTGGTGTTGGTCACCTCGCCCGACACCCGCAGGGTGCTGTCCTCGTCCAGGGCGTCCGGGGTGATCCGGTCCACGACGAGCGGAGCGGCCGCCCCCTCGTCGTCGGGCTCGGCCGACGCGGGCGAGAGGGTGGCCGGTATCGGAAGCAGAGCGGCGGTCATGGCCATGACCGCGGCCGCGGAAGCAGTTCGACGCAACGCTTGGTTTCCTGATTCGGGTCCAGGTGTCCGTCCCGCCAGGGATACGGAAGGTGGGGCGGGGTCGGTCGGGGTGCCCGCGCGGCGCGCTCGGCCCAAGCGGGGCTGGTGGCCTCGGACTGACCGTGACATGCCACCACTTCACCCGAAGATACCGCGTTCCTCGAATCCCGGTTCTGACGCGGACCGTTGTTCGGGGTCGTGGTCGGCCCACCCTTTCATTGACCGGGGTCCGACACCAGGGCCGCCACAGGCCCTCAGCGGTATCGGACTGATTCGCGGTCACCCCGTGTGGCCGCCTAACCTGCGTGGTGTGCCGAACACAGAGCCTTCGCGTGAGAACGACGCCGCCCGGAACCCGTCCACGGGGGTGAACCCGCCCGCGGGTGAACTCAGTGGTGCGCAGCGAGCGGCGGTCGCCGCGTTGGTCGACGCGATCCAACCCGTGGCCGACGAACTGGGCGACCGTTTCGACGCCCAGGGGCAGCAGCTCGCCATCGTCGGCGGTCCGGTCCGCGACGCGCTCCTCGGCCGCGACTCCAACGACGTGGACCTCACCACCGACGCCGTGCCCCAGCGCGTCCTCGAACTCATCGACGGCTGGGCGGACTCCGTGTGGACCGTCGGCATCGAGTTCGGCACCGTCGGCCTGCGCAAGCGCGGGCTCCAGCTGGAGATCACCACCTACCGCAGCGAGGCCTACTCGCCCAAGTCCCGCAAGCCCGAGGTGGCCTACGGCACGAACATCCACGACGACCTGCTCCGCCGCGACTTCACGGTCAACGCGATGGCGGTGCACCTGCCCAGCCGGGAGTTCGTGGACCCCTTCGGCGGTCTCGCGGACCTCAGGGCCAAGGTGCTGCGGACCCCGGGCCGCCCGGAGGACTCCTTCAGCGACGACCCGCTGCGCATCATGCGCGCGGTCCGCTTCGCGGCGCAGCTCGGCTTCTCCCTGGCACCCGAGGTGGCCGAGGCCGCCCGGAACATGGCGGACCGGCTCGCCATCGTCTCGGCCGAGCGCGTCCGCGACGAGCTCACCAAGCTCATGCTCAGCCCGGACCCGCGCCGGGGGATCGAGCTCATGGTGGACCTCGGCATCGCCGAGCACGTGATGCCCGAGATCCCGAGGATGCGGCTGGAGATCGACGAGCACCATCGGCACAAGGACGTCTACGAGCACTCGCTCACCGTCCTGGACCAGGCCATGGACCTGGAGCGCCGACGCGGTCACGAACCCGACCTCGTGCTGCGCCTGGCCGCCCTGATGCACGACGTCGGCAAGCCCCGGACCCGTGCCTTCGAGGGCGGCAACAGGGTCACCTTCCACCACCACGAGGTGGTGGGCGCGTCCATGAGCCGCAAGCGGCTGTCCGCTCTGCGCTTCCCCAAGGACGTGATCTCCCAGGTGAGCACGCTGGTCGCGTTGCACCTGCGGTTCCACGGCTACGGCCGGGGCGAGTGGACGGACTCGGCGGTGCGCCGCTACGCCAGGGACGCCGGTGACCAGCTGGAGCGCCTGCACATCCTGACCAGGGCCGACTGCACCACCCGCAACCGGCGCAAGGCCGCCGCGCTCGCGCGTTCCTACGACGACATCGAGCGTCGCATCTCCGAGCTGGCCGAGCAGGAGGAGCTGGACCGTATCCGGCCCGACCTGGACGGCAACGAGATCCAGGAGATCCTGGGTGTGAAGCCCGGTCCGCTGGTGGGCAAGGCCTACCGGTACCTCCTGGAGCTGCGCCTGGAGAACGGCCCCATGGAGAAGGAGAAGGTCGTCGCGGAGCTGCGCTCCTGGGCGGCGGACCACCTGGAGCAGGACGGCCGTCAGGACGGGTAGTCCGCGCGGGCGCCGGGAGGGGTGGTCCGGCGCCGCTCAGAGCCCCGGCTTCACCGCGGTGACCGCCATGCCCGCGCCGAACACCCGCAGCGGCGTGCCCTCCAGGGCGCCCGACACGCTCGGCAGGGCCGGCGGACGGCGGTCGAGGGACGGCATGAGGTAGTCGATCGCGCGCACGCGCAGCCCGTGGCCGCGCAGCAGGCGTCCCAGCTCCTGGCTGCTGAAGGACCGCGTGTCCGACATCCGTGTGTGCAGGGGCCGCACCCAGGGCAGGAACGGGGCGGTGACGGCGGGGCGCCGCCGTACCCCCCAGAGGACCCCGTGCGTCTCGAAGGGGAACCAGCGGTTGGACGTGGTCAGGGAGAACGCGCCGCCGGGCCGCAGCACGCGGTGGATCTCCGCCAGGGCGCCGTCCAGGTCGTCCAGGTGCTCGACCACGTCGAACGCGGTGACCCGGTCGAAGGTGTTCGTGTCGAAGGCCAGGGAGTCGGGGGTCATCTTGTGCACCCCGATCCGGTCCTCCAGTTCGGTTCCGGCGATGCGCCCGTTGATCGCGTCGAGCAGCGCGGGGTCGGTGTCGATGGCGTCGACGCGCACGTACCCCGGGGCGAGCGCGACGGTGTGGGAGCCGGCACCGCAGCAGACGTCGAGGAGTCGGTCGCCGCGGACGGGCAGCTGGCGGGTGACGGCCCCGACGCGTTTGGCCACCCCTCTGTCACTCCCGGACCCGCCCCTGGACCCGTGCGAAGCACCGCCGGTTCCGAAACCGCCGCTCATGGCCACCATCTCCTGCTCGTGCGCGAATGCCTGCGGGGGAGACTACATTAAGTGTCGCTTTGACTACTCGTAGAGAGGGTGACATGTCGACTCGTGGTCAGGGGGCCTGACGGCACCGTCTCCCGGAAGGACCCGCACCCGGGAAGCCGATCCGCCGGTGCGAGGATGGCGCGATGACGATCACCACCTGGTACCTGGAGACGACCGACCCCGCCGAGCTGCGGCCCGGCCGCGAGCCGGAGGGCGCGGTGACCCTCGTCCGCGCGGAGGTGCCCAGCCCCGAGCTCTCGCGGTTCCTCTACACGACGGTCGGCGGCGACTACCAGTGGATCGACCGCGCCCGTTGGAGCACCGACGAGTGGCGTGCGCGGGTGGCGGACCCGAACGTGGAGACCTGGGTCCTGTACGACCGGGGCACGCCCGCGGGTTACGCGGAGCTGGAGTCCCAGCCCGGAGGGGAGGTCGAGGTGGTCTACTTCGGCCTCCTCCCCGGGTTCCTCGGACGGGGCCTGGGCGGGCACATGCTCACCGAGGCGCTGCGCCGGGCGTGGGACCTGGGGGCCCGCCGGCCGGACCGCGAGGCCACGCGCCGGGTGTGGCTGCACACCTGCTCGCTGGACGGGGACCACGCCCTCGACAACTACCGGGCCCGGGGTCTGCGCCTCTATCGGGAGACCACCGAGGAGCAGCCGGTGGCCGAGGGTGTCGGGGGCTAGGGGCCAGGGGCCAGGGGCCAGTGGCCAGGGGCGCTGGGGTCGACTCGTCGACGAGTCGGCACGTCCACGAGTCGACACGTCGACCCAGCCCGGGGGGCTCGTGACCGGCGTCCTCCAGGGGAACGGACGACGTCCCCCGGGTCCCCGCGCCCCGGGTCCCCGCCGGGACACGCACGGGCCCATGAGGAAGGACACGGCCCGAAGAGGGACGTGTCCTTGTGGGGGGCGTGCCCGGGGCCCACGGGCCCCGGGCAGGGGAGCGGCTACTCGCCCGCGATGAAGCTCTCGACCTTGTCGTGCGCCTCGGCGTCGCTGTACTGCTCCGGAGGCGACTTCATGAAGTAGGAGGACGGCTCCAGGATCGGGCCGCCGATGCCGCGGTCCTTGGCGATCTTCGCGGCGCGGACCGCGTCGATGATGATCCCGGCGGAGTTGGGGGAGTCCCAGACCTCCAGCTTGTACTCCAGGTTCAGCGGGACGTCACCGAAGGCACGGCCCTCGAGGCGGATGTAGGCCCACTTGCGGTCGTCCAGCCACGGCACGTGGTCCGACGGACCGATGTGCACCGCACCGGCGTTGAGCTCGTGCGGGATCTGCGAGGTGACCGACTGCGTCTTGGAGATCTTCTTCGACTCCAGGCGCTCGCGCTCCAACATGTTCTTGAAGTCCATGTTGCCGCCGAAGTTCAGCTGGTACGTGCGGTCGACGATCACGCCCCGGTCCTCGAACAGCTTGGACAGCACCCGGTGGGTGATGGTGGCGCCGATCTGCGACTTGATGTCGTCACCGATGATCGGCACACCGGCCTTGGTGAACTTCTCGGCCCACTCCGGGTCGGAGGCGATGAACACCGGGAGCGCGTTGACGAAGGCCACGCCCGCGTCGATGGCGCACTGCGCGTAGAACTTGTCGGCCTCGTCGGAGCCCACCGGGAGGTAGGAGACGAGGACGTCGGCCTTGGCGGCCTTCAGGGCGGCGACCACGTCCACGGCGTCCTCGGGGGACTCCTGGATCATCTCGCGGTAGTACTTGCCCAGACCGTCGTAGGTCGGGCCGCGCATGACGGTCACGCCGGTCGGCGGGACGTCACAGATCTTGACGGTGTTGTTCTCGCTCGCGGTGATGGCGTCCGCCAGGTCGTGCCCGACCTTCTTCGCGTCCACGTCGAAGGCGGCGACGAACTCGATGTCGCTCACGTGGTACGGGCCGAACTGGACATGCATCAGGCCGGGGACCCGCGACTCCGGGTCGGCGTCCTTGTAGTAGTGCACACCCTGGACGAGCGACGCCGCACAGTTGCCGACACCCACGACGGCTACACGTACCGAACCCATTGGTCCTTGCTCCTTCTTCTCCGCGAACATGGATTCCACAGCGCACGGCGACGGGCCCGCTCCGACGGCGGTCCGGGGCTCGTCATCCTGCGTCGTATTCCGTATGTGATCAGCAGCGCGCACGGCGGTTCTGTTCCCCCTCATGGCCGTCGAATCAGGGAGAACTGTCCATGTCTGGCTGGTTTGTTCTGATCTGACTCTATCCACGACCGGTGGTGGGGACGCAGGCGGTCAACGGTCACGAAGACACCGGAGTGACCACTGGTGACCACGGTGCGGGGCGGTCCCGTTCGATCCCGTGCGTGATCCCACACGAACACCCCGAACGGGGACGACACCGGACCGCACCGCACGGGTGACCGCAGTCACACGCTGCGCCCCTTTCGGCTCCGCGTCGCTGAACTGCCAGGACCGGCGGTTCCCGGCAGACGGTGACGAGGTCTTCCAAAGCGAGCGATACCCTCGCGCGTGGGTTGTGCTATATCGTTCGATCGCTCTAACGTGACCTTTGATTTGCGTGCGAAGCCGGTCCAGACCCCCGAACGAAGCCATGCCGCGGCGACGTTGACGTCGGCCCAGAGCACCGACGCGACCGGGGAAGCGCTCCCGCAGGCCAACGATCAGGAGGAAGTAGCGGCCAACGTCTTCGCGACCTGTTGAAAACCTTCACCCCCGGGTGGGCGTCTCTTTATCAAGCCTTGAACCACAGGCGAAAGCGGCGGAACCGGGTCGAACCACACCCGAGCGTGCCGCTCCACGAGTACAGGTCGTGAATCACCGATCCCCCAGGGGGACCGACCCCCGTTTCCACCAAGGAATCGTCAGGCCGAGCGGCCGTGAGAGGCAATCGAGGACCACGTGAGTACCGAACGACGACGGAATGCCGACGGCGGCCGTCGCCGGGCCGACGGCCCGGACGACGGTCCGCGCGGTGACGGCGGAAGGCGCAGGGCCGGTGGCCCTCCCCGGGAAGAACGTGCGGGCGGACGGCGCCGACCTGACTCCGAGGACGGCCTTCGGGGAGACGACAGGCCCGCTCCGCGCTCCCGCAGAGCCCGCCCCCCCGGGGACGAGGCTCGCTCCGAGGGGCGCCCCCGCCCCGAGGGCGGCCGCCGCCGCGCTGAAGGAGAGCGGCCCCGCCGCCCCGACGGCGAACGCCGACGCCGCCCCGAGGGCGACGGAGAGCGCCCGCGCAGGCGCCCCGACGACCCGCGCTCCCGACGACCCGAGGACGGCGACCGCCCCCGTCGCCGCCCCGACGACCCCCGGGCCGGCGGACGCCGCCGCTCCGAGGGCCCCCGCGACCCCCGCGACCGTGAACACGGCTCCCGATCCGAGGGACGCCGCTCCGGAGGGCGCGGCGCCCGCGCCGCCGCCGCCTCGGGCGGACGCGGCGGACGAGGCGGCGGCGGAGGCCGCCGTCGTCCCCGCGAGGACGAACCGGACGACCGCCCCTGGTTCAAGCGCTTCCTGTCCAAGGCCTGGAAACCCGCGCTCGCCTTCTGCGGTCTGATGATCATCGCCGGGGTGGCCGCCTTCGCGGTGCTCTACGCGATGGCTCCCGATCCGGAGGAGCTGGAGAAGAACGCGGAGAAGGACGCCTCGGCCACCCAGATCCTGTGGGCCGCGACGGGCGACGCGGAGAAGGGTGAGGTCGCGCTCACCACCGGCGAGGTCCAGCGCGTGGCCATCCAGCGCGAGGACATCCCGGAGGAGGTCGTCGACGGCGTGCTCGCCGCCGAGCAGGCCACCTTCTACGAGGACCCGGGCATCAACATCAAGGGGATCGGCCGCGCCATCCTCTCCGGAGGCGACGCGGGCGGTGGTTCGACCATCACCCAGCAGATGGCCCGCAACTACTACAGCGACCTCGACGGCGACCCGCCGCTGACCCGCAAGATCCGCGAGATCTTCATCTCGATCAAGCTGGGCCAGAAGGTTCCCCCGGACGAGATCCTCACGACCTACCTCAACACGATCTACTTCGGCCGCGGCGCCTCCGGCATCGAGATGGCGGCCCAGAAGTACTTCGGCAAGAGCGTGAGCGAGCTGGACCGGGCCGAGGGCGCGTACCTGGGCATCATCATCCAGATGCCCAGCAACTTCGAGAACCCCGAGCCGGACTCCTGGACCGCGAACTACCTGGACAAGGAGCGCTGGCCGTACGTCCAGCGCCAGCTGGCCGCCATGTACGAGAACACCGGCGGCGAGCGCGGCCTGCCCGAGGCCGAGGCCCAGCAGCTCGAGGTACCGGACTCGATCATCCCCTACGAGCCCGAGGCCGACCTGGACGATCCCCGGCAGGGGTACATCCGTCAGGCCGTGATCAACGAGGTCGAGCGGCGGTACTCGGAGCGGAACATCACCGGCGCGGACATCGCCACCAAGGGGCTGGTCATCCAGACCTCCCTCGACCCGGATCTGATGACCGCCGCCGAGGAGGCCTTCGACGTCCTGCCGGAGAGCGCGGCCGACGACACCATGCACGGGCTGACCGCGGTCGACCCCAGCACCGGTGAGATCGTCGCCTTCAACGGCGGACCGGACGTGTCCACGGTGATCAACAACTCCCTGGTGCACCAGACCCAGGCGGGATCGGCCTACAAGCCCTACGTGCTGGCGCGCGCGCTCGCGGACGACATCGGTCTGCGCAGCCAGTTCAACGGCGACAGCGGGTTGGAGTTTCCCGGTCTGGCCAGCCCCGTGATCAACTCCGGTGAAGTCGACTACGGCGAGGTGGACCTGATCCAGTCCACCGCCGACTCGGTGAACACCAGCTACGTGGACCTGGCGATCAAGGTCGACCCGGGCCGCGTGGACGAGCTCGCGGTCGAGATGGGCGTCCACCCCGACCGGCAGACCACCTCCCAGGTGGGTCCGCTGGTCGCGCTCGGCACCCACCAGGTGAACGCGCTCGACATGGCCAGCGGCTACGCGACCTTCGCCGCCGAGGGCCGCCACTTCCCGGCGCACATGGTCACCCAGGTGACCACCGCGGACGGCGAGGTGATCGACCCGGACGACGAAGCGGAGCTGGAGAGCGGCACGGAGGTCATCTCCCAGGCGGTCGCCGCGGACGCCACCTACGCCATGCAGCAGGCGGTCCTGGAGGGCGGCGCGAAGGAGGCGGCCCTCTCCGACGGGCGCCCGGTGGCCGGTAAGACCGGTACCTCCTCCGACGCGGTGTCGGCCTGGTTCGTGGGCTACACCCCGCAGTTGTCGGCCTCGGTGGGGCTGAGCCGCGCCCAGGGCGATCCGCTGGACTTCGGTCCGGAGATCGGTGACGTCTTCGGCGGCACCACCTCCGCGAAGGTCTGGAAGGCCTTCATGGAGGTCGCCATGGAGGGCCAGGAGCACCAGCAGTTCCCGGCCCCGCAGTGGGTGGGCGAGGACCAGCGGTTCCTGCCGACCCCCACTCCGAGCGAGACGCCGGAGGAGACCGACGAGCCCAGCGACGAACCCAGCGAGACTCCGAGCGAGGAGGAGTGCGTGCCGGGCGAGCCCGGCTGCGAGCCCGAGGAGTCTCCCGAGGAGTGCGAGTGGTGGGAACCGGGTTGCGACACAGAGGAGAGCCCCGACCCGGACGAGTGCGACACCATTATCGGCAGGCCTGCGCACTGCGACGATGAGGAGCCCAACCCGGGCGGCCCGCCGCCCGGCAGCGACCAGAGCAACCAGGCCAACAGCAGCAACAGCCTGATCAGGCCGAGAGACTGACCGGCTGACGGTCACGGCACGGCGGAGGGCCGGTGCGCGGAGGGGAGACCCTTCGGCACCGGCCCTCCGCCGTGTGGGGGAGAGGGGCCGCCGCGGTCCGGAGCCCAGCACCGGTGGTACCCCGCTGCTGGTAGCCTTGGTTCCCGTATGGCTCAGAGCCTGAGCGATGCCCCCGGTGGGACCGGGCGGCGGAACGCCGGGCTCCTGCCCTCCTGCCATGGAGATTCCATGGCCGCGACAGTCCAGAGGAGGAACGTACGCTCATGCGTCGTTACGAAATCATGGTCATCCTCGACCCCAACCTCGACGAGCGCACCGTCGCCCCGTCGCTGGAGAACTTCCTGGGCGTCGTCCGCAACGACGGCGGCTCGGTCGAGAAGACGGAGATCTGGGGCAAGCGTCGCCTCGCCTACGACATCAACAAGAACTCCGAGGGCATCTACGCGGTCATCGACCTGACCGCCAAGCCCGCGACGGTCAAGGAGCTCGACCGTCAGCTCGGCATCGCCGAGGCCGTGCTCCGCACCAAGGTTCTGCGTCCCGAGGTTCACTAGGCACCCCGGTGCCCTGACTCCCTGAGCCCCGATCGTTCCGCCCCCAGGACTGTTTTGTCTCTGGGGGCGCGGATGATGTGGGGAGCAGGCGAAACCGCTTGATCCCGAACTATCTCGAACCGGAGCCGATCCATGGCAGGCGAAACCCAGATCACGCTCGTCGGCAACCTCGTCGACGACCCTGAACTGCGCTTCACGCCCAGTGGAGCCGCGGTCGCCAACTTCCGTGTGGCCTCGACGCCCCGCACCTTCGACCGCGCGTCGGGGGAGTGGAAGGACGGAGAGTCCATGTTCCTCTCCTGCACCGTCTGGCGTCAGTACGCGGAGAACGTGGCCGAGAGCCTTCAGCGTGGCATGCGCGTCATCGTGCAGGGCCGCCTGAAGCAGCGGTCCTTCGAGACCCGCGAGGGTGAGAAGCGGACCGTCTTCGAGATCGACGTCGAAGAGGTCGGCCCGGCCCTGCGCAGCGCCACCGCCAAGGTGACGAAGACGCAGCGCCAGGGTGGCGGCGGCTTCGGCGGCAACCAGGGCGGCGGCGGTTTCGGCGGTGGCCAGCCCCAGGGCGGACAGTCCCAGGGCGGCTACGGCAACCAGGGCGGCGGTTTCGGTGGCCAGCAGGGTGGTCGGGGCGGCGCCCCGGCCGACGACCCGTGGGCCACCAACGGCGGCGGCGGTGGTTTCGGCGGCGGCAACAGCGGAGGATTCTCCGACGAGCCCCCGTTCTGACCAGCGGCTTCCCCACGTAACACCGACCCGGCCCCTCCGGGGGTCGCGTCACCTTTCCATTGTCCCAGCCCATCCCCGGGAGGACCCCGGGGCTCTTGCGAAGGAGCACCACGATGGCTAAGCCGGCAGCGCGCAAGCCCAAGAAGAAGGTTTGCCTCTTCTGCCAGGAGAAGCAGTCCTACATCGACTACAAGGACACCACGCTTCTCCGTAAGTTCATCTCCGAGCGCGGCAAGATCCGTGCCCGTCGGGTGACCGGCAACTGCACGCAGCACCAGCGCGACGTCGCGACCGCGATCAAGAACGCGCGCGAGGTGGCCCTGCTGCCCTACACCAGCACCGCTCGCTAGCGGCGATATCCGAGGGAGGTCTTTGTCGTGAAGCTGATTTTGACCCACGAGGTCAACGGTCTCGGAGCCCCCGGCGACGTCGTCGAGGTGAAGAACGGTTACGGTCGCAACTACCTGCTGCCCCGAGGGTTCGCCATTCGGTGGACCCGCGGTGGTCAGAAGCAGATCGACCTCATCCAGCGTGCCCGCAAGGCGCGTGACATCCGCACCCTGGACGAGGCCCAGCAGGTCGCCGGCCAGGTCGGTGCGCTGAACGTGCGCCTCAAGCAGCGCGCCGGTCAGGGTGGTCGTCTGTTCGGTTCGGTCACGCCCGCGGACATCGTCGAGGCCGTCAAGGCCACCGGCGGTCCCGAGCTGGACAAGCGCCGGATCGAGATCAAGAACCCGATCAAGTCCGTCGGTGCCCACAAGGTCCAGGTCCGCCTGCACCCCGAGGTCGCCGCGACGATCAAGCTGGACATCGTCGGCGCCTAGTACGCGCTGACCGTTCCGGTCGGAACCCCGTCCCTCCTCGGAGGGGCGGGGTTCTTCTGTTCCCCCTGAACACGCCGATGGGGCGAAAAGCCCCCTTTGATTACTCTTTGTAATCTATCGTGTTCTCTGTGTCGCGTCACTTTCAGTGACGCTCCGCACGGAGAGGACAGCATACCGATGGCCGTTGAAAGACTGCCCGAGACAGACCACCCTCTCGCGGTGGACCGTAGGACGATGCTGCGAGGGGCCGCCCTGACCGCCGGGGGAGTACTGATCGGCGGAGCACTGGGTGTGTCGGTGACCGGCCACGCCACCGCGGCGACGACGCCCAAGGTGTACACGCGGTCCGACTGGGGGGCCCGCGCTCCCAAGAGCGCCATCCAGGTGCTCGCCAACGGGCCGACCCACATCGTCGTGCACCACACCGCGACCTCGAACGTGTCCGACACCTCCACCAGCCACGCCGCCGCGCTCTCCCGGTCCATCCAGCGGTACCACATGGACAACAACGGCTGGAGTGACACCGGCCAGCAGCTGACCATCAGCCGGGGCGGCCACATCATGGAGGGCAGGGACAAGTCCCTCCAGGCCATCCGCGACGGCAAGCACGTGTTGGGCGCGCACACCGCCAACCACAACTCGCACACCATCGGCATCGAGAACGAGGGCACCTACACCTCGTCCACACCGCCCGGTGCGCTCATGAGCTCGCTGGTCGACACCTGCGCGTGGCTGTGCCTCGTCTACCGCCTGAACCCGCAGGAGGCGATCGTGGGCCACCGCGACTACAACGCCACCAGCTGCCCCGGCGACCAGCTCTACTCGATGCTCCCCAAGCTCCGTAGCGACGTGGGGAGCAAGCTGAGGCAACAGCTCAGCCAGCTGAGCGGGCCCGCCGGACAGGAGCTCAGCCTGGAGCAGCTGCCGAGCTACCCGACCGTCCCGCAGTCGGAACGGGTCGCGACCTTCTACCACGGGCCCACGGTGGGAGACCTCGACACGGGCTTCTAGAGAGTCCGTTCCGCGACGAGCCGTCCCTGTTCCCTCGCAGGGGCGGCTGTACCCTTTTGCACCTCCGCTTCGCTTCGGTGCGTGTTCGGCGCCTTTGCAGAGGGATTCTTCATCCTCGTCCACGCCTGACGCTCGTTCCTCGCTGGCGGCTTGACTCGTCTTGCAGAACCCTCTCCGGCGCTCGAACGGGGCACCCCGCAGGAGTCACTCCTGTGGCTGAGGCATCGGGTCGCCTGTGCGACTACGCCCTTGTGCATCCGAGCTGAGGTGGGGGTGAACCTCGTGCCCGTGGCCGGAGTCGACTTGGGGACTTGGGGACTTGGGGACTTGGGGACTTGGGGACTTGGGGACTTGGGGCTCAGGGGCGGTGGGCGCCGGTGACGAGCCAGGCCTCGCCTCGGGCACGCAGGCCCAGGGTGACGGCTCGGGCGAGGATCCACACCGCGAAGGCGATCCACAGGCCCACCAGACCGCCGGTCTCCGAGGTGGCCAGGCTGGGGATGACCAGGGCGAACGGCAGGAAGGCGAGCATCGTCCACAGGGAGGCCCACGCCAGGTAGCGCTGGTCCCCGGCGCCCATGAGGACGCCGTCCAGCACCATGGTGACCCCGCTCAGCGGCTGCATGAGGGCGACCACCACGAGGGAGGCCATGATGAGCGCGGCCACGCTCGGGTCGGAGGTGAAGGGGACGTGCGCCCAGGGCAGGACCAGGAACACCACAACGGTGAACAGGAGCCCCGACATCACCCCCCACTCGACCATTCGCCGGGTGGCGTGCCTGGTGCCGCGCACGTCACCGGCACCGAGGTAGCGCCCCACAATGGACTGCCCGGCGATGGCGATGGCGTCCATCGCGAACACGAGCAGGGCCCAGATGTTGTAGCTGACCTGGTGAGCGGCGATGGACTCGTCACCGAGCCGGGCGGCCACGGCGGTGGTCACCAGCGCCACGACGCGCATGGAGACGCTGCGCAGGAACAGGGCGAAACCGGCCGACGCCGAGGCGCGCAGACCCGCCAGTGAGGGCGCGAGCGAGACCCCCTCGCGCCGGGCGGACCGGGCGATGGCGGCCACGTACCAGAACGCCCCGCCGCCCTGGGCGATCACCGTCGACCAGGCGGATCCGGCGATGCCCCAGTCGAACACGAACACGAAGGTCGCGCACAGGGCCGCGTTGCCCACGTAGGAGGCGACCGCGACCACCAGTGGGGTCCGGGCGTCCTGGAGCCCGCGCAGCACCCCGGTCCCGGCCATGATGACCAGCAGGAACGGCGTGCTCAGCAGACTGATGCGCAGGTAGGTGAGGGCGTAGGGGGCGACCTCGGGCGAGGCGCCCAGGAGGTCGATCATCCACGGACCCAGGGGCCAGCCGATCCCGATCGCGGCGATCCCCAGCAGGATCGCGAGCCAGAGCCCGTCCACCCCGTCGCGGACACCGCCGGGGACGTCCCCGGCACCGAACTTGCGGGCCACCGCGGCGGTGGTCCCGTAGGCGAGGAAGACGCACACCGCGGCCAGGGTCAGCAGGACCTGGCCCGCGATCCCGAGGCCGCCCAGCGCCTGGGTGCCCAGGCTGCCGACGATCGCGGCGTCGGTGAGCAGGAACAGCGGCTCGGCGATCAGCGCGAAGAACGTGGGGACGGCGAGGGCGAAGATCTCGCGGTCGTGGCGGTGCCGGAAGGGGGCCGCCGAGAGCAGTGTGGCCATGACGAAGCCACAGTACCGGACAGACGTTCGACGGCCTCTGTGGCGTCGGGCACCGAAGCGGCCAAGCCTGTGGATAACCTGTGGAAAGCCGTCCTGTGAGACATCTTGCACCTCCCGGCTGTGAATCGTGTTTTCCCAGTTCAAGTGGGTCATTGGCGACTCGCGGCAAAGTTATCCACAGGTGATGTGCATAACCTCTGTGCGCAATGCCCCACGGGGCTTCGGTTGTGGTGGTAGGGGGTTGTCCACAGGCGCGCCGAGCGGCGTCTTCGGCACCCCGGATGGGGCATCCTGGAAGAGTCGGTCCGATCCGGGCCGACGCACGCGGCCGGTGTGGGGAGAAGTTCGTGAGTGTCGCTGAGCAACCACCTGAAGAGGGCGGATACGAGCGCACCCCACCCCACGACATCCAGGCCGAACAGAGCGTTCTGGGCGGCATGCTGCTGTCCAAGGACGCCATCACCCAGGTCGTCGAGATCATCCGCTCCGCCGACTTCTACCGCCCCGCGCACCAGATCATCTACGACAGCGTCGTGGACCTCTTCTCCCGGGGCGAGCCGGTGGACGCCATCTCGGTCAACGCCGAGCTGACCAAGCGCGGCGAGGCCACCCGGGTCGGCGGCGCCCCCTACCTGCACACGCTCACCGAGGCGATCCCCACCGCGGCGAACGCGGGCTACTACGCCAAGATCGTCTCGGACCGCGCGGTCCTGCGCCGCCTGGTCGAGGTCGGCACCCGCATCGCGCAGATCGGCTACGCGGGCGACGGCGAGGTGGACGACCTCGTCGACCACGCCCAGGCCGAGATCTACAAGGTCGCGGAGAAGCGGACCGGCGAGGACTACGTGGTCCTCGGCGACATCATGCCCGGCGCCCTCGACGAGATCGAGGCGATCGGCGCCAACGACGGCAGCATGACCGGTGTGCCCACGGGCTTCGCCGACTTCGACGCCCTGACCAACGGCCTCCACCCCGGCCAGATGGTGATCATCGCCGCCCGCCCGGCCGTGGGTAAGGCCCTGGCCCTGGACACCCCCCTGCCCACGCCGGAGGGGTGGACGACCATGGGGGAGGTCAGTGTCGGTGACGAACTGCTCGCCGCCGACGGGACCCCGACCCGGGTGGTGGCGGCCACCGACGTCATGCGGGACCGCCCCTGCTACGAGGTCACCTTCGACGACGGCACGGTGGTGGTGGCGGACGCCCAGCACCAGTGGCTGACCGACACGCGAGCCTCGCGCCGAGCGGCGCAGGAGGCCCGGGCGAGTGGTGGCGCCCCCCGGGTGCTGCCCGGCGTGCGGACCACGGAGGAGATCGCCCGTACCGTGCGTCTGGAGACCGCGGACCGGAGACTGAACCACTCGGTGAGCAACACCGAACCCTTGGAACTGCCGGAACGGCGGCTGCCACTGCCGCCCTACTTCCTGGGCATGTGGTTGGGGGACGGGGCCTCCCACTCGGCGCGGATCACCACCGTCGATCCGGAGGTCCTCACCAACATCGAGGCCGACGGACTGGTGACCAAGCCGGTGGGGAACGCTTCGTGCACCTACGGTGTCTTCCTCCCGGCGGAAGAGGTCGAGGTCGCGGAGAAGACCTGCGTGGTCTGCGGGGCCAGCTTCGTCCCGAAGTTGCCGCACGTGCGCACGTGCGGCCAGTCCTGTGGCGGGCGGGCCCGCTTCGTGTCGGAACCGGTTCCGCACACCAGTTGCCCCGACTGTGGCCGGACCTGCTTCTCCAGCGTTCGGTGCCGTCAGTGCCAGGACGGCCACGGGAGCGTCCAGGCCCTGCTGCGGACCCTGGGCGTTCTGGGCGACAAGCACATTCCCGCGGCTTACCTGCGTTCGTCGCTCGCTCAACGCCGGGCACTCCTGGCGGGGCTCCTGGACAGCGACGGAACCGTCAACGCGGCTGGGTCGGTCCAGTTCGCCGTCACCAACGAGCGCCTGGCGGCGGATTTCCGGGAGCTGGCCCACAGTCTGGGGTACCGCACAGGTCTGTCGACCAAGCGGGTCAGGGGGCGCTCGGAGGAGAGTTCGACCTGTCACACCGTGACCTTCGGTTCCGAGCGGGAGGTCTTCGGTATCGAACGCAAGCGGGCCGCGCACCGGGAGCGGTCCGCCGGGCGGGCCTACTCCCGCGTCGGAACGAGGTTCGTCACCGACGTTCGCCCAATCGACGGTGTCCCCGTGCGGTGCGTCCAGGTCGACCACCCGGACCACCTCTTCCTCGCCACGCGTTCCATGGTGCCCACGCACAACTCGACCCTGGCCCTGGATTTCGCGCGGGCCGCGTCCATCAAGAACGAGATGGCGTCCGTCTTCTTCAGCCTGGAGATGGGGCGCAACGAGATCGTCATGCGTCTGCTCTCCGCCGAGGCGCGGGTGCCGCTGCACACCATGCGGTCCGGTCTGATGACCGACGAGGACTGGGCCCGGCTGGCCAGACGGATGGGCGAGGTGGCCAGCGCGCCGCTGTTCATCGACGACTCCCCGAACATGTCGATGATGGAGATCCGGGCCAAGTGCCGCCGCCTCAAGCAGCAGCACGACCTCAAGCTGGTGATCGTCGACTACCTCCAGCTGATGAGCTCACCCGGCCGGGTGGAGAGCCGCCAGCAGGAGGTCTCCGAGATGTCGCGTTCGCTCAAGCTCCTCGCCAAGGAGCTCGAGGTGCCCGTGGTGGCGCTGTCCCAGCTGAACCGTGGCCCCGAGCAGCGCACCGACAAGCGCCCACAGGTTTCTGACCTGCGCGAATCCGGGTCCATCGAACAGGACGCGGACATGGTGATCCTGCTTTACCGCGAGGACGTGCACGACAAGGAGTCCCCGCGCGCGGGCGAGGCCGACATCATCGTGGCCAAGCACCGTAACGGCCCCACCGCCGACGTGACCGTGGCCTTCCAGGGCCACTACAGCCGCTTCGTCGACATGGCCCCGGGCTAGGCCGATCCGGCCAGCCCCGAGCGGCATCCTTCCGGTGGGCGCCGTTCGTGCGGCACCGCCTCCTTGACGGACGGCCCTTCGTGGGGGAGCGGGCCGGGTGGACCATGCCGCGCTGATCTCGGTGAGTACGGGGCGTGACCTTGGGTGGCTGGATGCGCCCCCTTCGGTCACGCCCCGTTGTATCGGTCAATCCATTAGTCGACTTATGGGCTAGCCGTAATGTCGACAAAGAGACACGTCGACATTACTCTGCGGAGTCGCTGGTCACGGCCCCCTCGCGGAGCTCCAGACGGCGCCCGGTGAACCGCTGGCGCGCTCTCCGGTCGTGCGTCACCAGGAGCAGGGCGCCCGTGTACCGGGACAGCGCCTCCTCCAGTTCCTCCACGAGACCGGGGGAGAGGTGGTTGGTCGGCTCGTCCAACAGCAGCAGGTCGTGGGTGCCCGAGGTCAGCCGCGCCACCTCGATCCGGCGGCGCTGCCCCACGGACAGCGAGGCCACCGGCTGGTCGAGGTCGCCGCTCCGGAACAGTCCGAGCGCGGCGAGTTCGTCCCGGTACTCCTCCGGAGGACCGGGACGCCCGGCCGCGTAGGCCTGGAGCACGGAACGACCCTCGGGTACCGGGGCGTCCTCCTGGCGCAGGAGTCCCACACTGCCGGGCAGCGCCACCCGGCCGGAGTCGGGGACCAGCTCCCCGGAGAGCACCCGGACCAGGGTGGTCTTGCCCGCCCCGTTCGGGCCGGTGACCAGGACTCGTTCGCCCTGGGCCAACGACAGCGCGCCGACCTCCAGCCGATGGTCCACCCGGACCCGCTCCAGCTCCGCGACCGGGGCGTCCTCCGGTGCCGGGCCGACGAACTCGGCTGTCATCCGGAGCGGGACCGGTGGCGGCGCCACCGGATGCGCGGTCAGCCTGGCCATCCTCTCCTTGGCGTTGCGGATCCGGCCCATCGACCCGTGCGCCGCCCCACGCAACCGGAAGGCCCCGTGCCCGAAGGCGGCCTTGTCCATCATGCGCGGGATGGCCCGCAGCGCGGCGATGTTGTTGTCGGCCAGGCGTCGCTGCCGGGCCAGGTCCCGCTTCCAGTCCTCGTGCTCGCGGGCCCAGCGCGCCCGCGCCGCCGCCTTGGCGGCGAGGAACCCGTCGTACCCGTCGCCGTACCTCCGGACCCGGTGCGTGTCCGCGTCCACCTCCAGCACCGTGTCGGTCACCGCGGCCAGGAAGGCCCGGTCGTGGGTGACCGCGACGACCGTGCCGCGATGGTTCCGGAGTCGCGCCTCCAACCAGGCGACCGCGTGGTCGTCGAGGTCGTTGGTGGGCTCGTCCAGCAGGAGGAGTTCGGGTGAGGCGGCGAGGGTCGCGGCCAGCGCCAGCCGTGAACGCTCTCCGCCGGACAGGGTCCGCAGCGGCCGGTCGCGGTCCAGTGAGGGCAGGCCCAGGCCGTGCAGCCCGATGTCGACACGTGTGTCGGCGTCGTAGCCGCCGCGCGCCTCGAACTCCGCCAGGAGGTCGCCGTAGGCGTCCAGGTCCCCGGGGGTGGCGCCGCCGAGGGACGCCTCGGCGGCGTGGACACGCGCCTCCAGGACCCTGAGGTCCCGGAGCGCCTGGTCCACCGCGTCGGCGACGGTGCCGAGCGGAACCCCGTCGGAGACCCGTTCCAGCGTCTGGGGCAGGTAGCCCACGCCGCCCGGGGCGCGGGCCGTGAGCTCCCCGTTGTCGGGGTCCTCCACGCCCGCGAGGAGACGGAGGAGGGTGCTCTTGCCGGAGCCGTTGTCCCCGATCACGCCCACGCGTTCGCCAGGGGCGATGGTGAGGCTGACTCGGTCGAGGACCGTCTGGTCCCCGTAGCGTTTGGTGATCTCGCTCAGGGCGAGTTGGGAGCGGTGTCGCATGCCTGTTCCGAGCATGGGTCCTCCTGTTCTGCGTGGTTCCTGGGAAGGCCACGGAGCGCAGGGGCGGCCCGGTGTTTCGGTCATGGGCGCACAGGTGTGCTGATGGACCGGAACTCGGAAGAAAGGAGGCTGCCCGTGCGCGACCGCGGTGTGGGGACGTCGACGGAGCGGGCCCGGACCGCGGTGCGGTGGGGCGCGTGCTCGGAACGTGGACGTCCGGCGCGGGTCACAGGTGGATGTACAGCCTCATGTGCAAGACGATACGTCTCGTTGCCGAGGCCGTCAAGCCCTCCGGGTGAGACGGGGATCACCGGGGAGGGGCGCCCGAGAGGCTAAATAGAGACGTCCACATCTGGATTTATGGTCTTGCCGATTTATCGACATAGCGACGAAGGGGCTCCGGAGTGTGAGCGGTCCGGGCATGACGAAGGGCCGCCCGCGTGGTGCGGGCGGCCCTTCGTGAGCTGTCGTCGTCGTGGCCTAGAGCCAGCGGGCCTCGGGCCGGGTGCGGCCACGGTCGTCGGTGACCAGGACCCAGTGCATGATCGGGTGCTCCGAAGTGGTGTCGGTGTCCTCTTGGTCCGTGCGCGGACGCGGGACCAGCGCGGGTTCGGGGGCCAGGCCGGAGAGTCGGCGGCTCGCCGCGGTGGACCGGGTGCGCCGAGGGGTGGTCGCGGAGTGAGAGAGGTGCGGGCCGTGCTCGGTCCTGCGTGCCATGAAGCCCTCCTCGTTTCCTTATCAGATGACCCAAGTTAACCCTATGTTCACCTTCGAGTCAATTGGGTTCCTTCGTGGCGCGTCCGCTGCGCAGGGCCCGAGCCTTGGTTCGGGCTCCAAGGTGAACGGGAGGTGAACGGAGCGGTAACTGGTTCGTACCCGCGGCGCGCCCGGTTCACTCCGCTCCCGGACACGAAGAAGCACCCGCCGCTGGGGCGGGTGCTCCGTGAACGTCCGTGGTCGGCGCGTCCGGCTACTCCTTGAAGATCAGTCCCACGACCTCCAGGTAGAGCTGCTCCGGGTACGGGATGAAGGCGATCTTGCTGAGCGCCTGGTCCTGACCGGCGGACTCCATCACGAAGGTGCCGTAACCCAGGAAGCGGCCGATCAGCGTCCGCTCGAACCGCATGTCGGTGACCTTGCCCAGCGGCATCATGTTCACCTGCCGGGTGATCAGCCCCGTGGTCAGCAGCAACCGCGCCGACGTGATCACGAAGTAGTCCACGGACCACTCGGCGACCCGCCAGACGAACCACACCAGTACGAGCAGCCACAGCCACCACACGAGGGCCAGGGTCGCGGCGCTGTTGGCGCCGATCGTCTGACTCAGGATCGCCGCGAACACCAGAGCCGCCAGGACCGCCCCCACGGGTCCGATGAGGACCGCGGGGTGCCGACGGATGGTCACGACGTCCTGCTCGTGCGGCAGGAGATAGCGGTTCACCGATGCCGGAGCCGCGTTGCTTGAGGCTACGAGCTTCATGAAACCCGACCCGTCCCCGACTACGACAGCAGCGTGTTGACGAACCGGGACATCGACTCGGCGCCGCCCACCAGGAGATCCAGTCCGCTCTGGATCACGCCGGCCGCGCTTTCAGGTTGCGTGAGCAGATAAAACGCCACGAAACCGATGAGCGCGTAACCGCCCCATTTCTTCAACTTCGCCACGACTGACTCCCCTTGGAATCCACCTGACCCACCAACCCAGCAGCGATTGTCGCACCGACCATCTTGCCCGTAAAGCCTGAAGCGCACTCTCGGCGTGGCGGTATGTCGGACGTTCACCCCTTGCGGGCTGTGTCCGGTTTCGGTGGTGTTGGTAACCGAGTGACTGACGGTCCGGAAAGAGTTCCCGTTCTGACGCAGGTCAGGGCGGTGGAATCGGGGCGCGGTGCCGTTCCTCTCCGTGCTGGGAACAGGGCACGGGGCCCTCGGCCCGGCTCCGGAGGAGGGGTCACCGGTCCGTGAGGACGGGTGACGGAGAGCCAGGTTCTTCGCGAGCCGAAGAGGCGAGTAGTGCGCGCCCGAAACCGATACGGGAGTGCCGCGTGGGCTCTAGCGCTGTTCCGCGAAGGCCAGGGCGAGTACCTGGAGGTGCTGCCGGGCGATCCGCTCCACGAGGTCCGGGGTGGCCCGCCCGGTCACGTCCTGGGCGCCGTGTCTGGCCGCGTCCACGCACCGCGAGACGGTGGAGGAGTGGTGCACGTCGGAGAACTCCGACGACAGGCGGTTGACGACGGGGCTGAAGTGCGGGTCGCGGGCGGCCTGGGCGGTCGAGGGGGAGGTGTTCTCGGGCATCTCACTCCTTGGGGCTGCGGGGCTGCGGGGGCGGAACAGCACGGCGCGTGTACGGCTGGGGGCTTTGAGTAGCCACTGGAGGGTTGCCGGAGCGCCGCGCCGGAAACGGGCGGCGACGTTCGGTTATCAGTGGGCTGAGCCCCTTGTGGGGTGGTTTCGGCCTGGCAAGTGCACCCGGTTACGGGTAGTCAGGAACCATGATCACTCTAATCTGTTACGTTCCAATCTCGAAATGAATTCGGCTAATGCAACACCGTGTCGGTAGCCCTCCGGGCAAGCCAGCTCCACCTGGGGAGACACCTCGGGGTGAGGGTGCGTGATGGGACCAATGCCCGATTTTCGGGCGTTCATTCACCCCAGCAGAAAAAGAGCCGAAAAAGCGCCCAACCGGTGATCCGGTTGGGCGCTCGTGCCGCGCGTCGCGGGGTTCTGGTTCAGGAGCAGCCGTACAGACGGTCGCCCGCGTCGCCCAGTCCCGGGAGGATGAAGCCGTCCTCGTTGAGGCGCTCGTCCACTGCCGCCGTCACCACGCGCAGCGTGGCGCCGTGGTCGTCGGGCAGGGTTTCGGCCAGTTTCTGCTCGACGGCGACCAGGCCCTCGGGCGCCACCAGCAGACAGATCGCGGTGATGTGGTCGGCGCCCCGCTCCACCAGCAGCTTGAGGGCCGCGGCGAGGGTTCCGCCGGTGGCGAGCATCGGGTCCAGAACGTAGCACTGGCGGCCCGACAGGTCCTGGGGGAGGCGGTCGGCGTAGGTGGCGGGCTGGAGGGTCTCCTCGTCGCGCGCCATGCCCAGGAAGCCGACCTCGGCCGTGGGCAGCAGACGGGTCATGCCGTCGAGCATGCCGAGTCCGGCGCGCAGGATCGGGACGACCAGCGGCGTGGGGCGCGTCAGCTGGGTGCCGGTGGCCTCCACGAGCGGGGTCTGGATGGTGACCTCTGTCACGCGGACGTCCCGGGTCGCTTCGTAGGCGAGCAGGGTGACCAGCTCGTCCGTCAGCCGCCGGAAGGTCGGTGAGTCGGTCCGCACGTCGCGCAGGGTGGTCAGCTTGTGCGCGACCAAGGGGTGGTCGACGACCAGGGTTTCCAAAGCGTTCTCCGGGTGAGCTGGGATAACGGGACGGTGGATGGGGAGAGGGGCCTGCCCGAGTCTAACCGCGCGTATCACCCGAACCAGGGCTCCCCACGGCCCCCGCCTCCCCTTCCGCTCTCCCCCGGTGGCGTCGGGTGGGAAACAGGTGCGCACGGGTTCGGTCACGGGGGCGCGGTGAACCCGTGTCTCGTGAGAGCGTTAGGGCGTTCCACGGCGGACGAGGGACCACGACGCAGTGAGGGTGATCGTTACCATGGCACTCGCATGGGCGGGCCGGGCTCCTCTCGTCCGCACCGAAACACCGTCCGGGTTGGGGTGACGATGACAGTGCTCGATCATGGTGACGACGACTCGGGTGACTTCGCGGCCGTCGCGTACAGGGAAGAGGAGTACTGGGACGTCGACCTCCTCCCGATCGCGCTGACACACGATCTCAAGGGGCTCATCCACGCCCTGCGCCAACAGCCGAGCATCAGCGGATCCCTCGGGCTGGTGTCGGTCGGCGACGACTTCTTCATCATCGTCCGGGTGTACGGCGAGGAGGTCTCCCTCTTCCTGTCCGACGTGACCGCCTCGGTCGACTGGCAGGTGGCCCGGGACGCCCTGGACTACCTGGACATCGACCTCCCGGAGGACGACGACCTCGACCAGGTCCTGCCCGCGGGTGACCTGTCCGTGGTCGCGGACCTGGGCCTGGACGAGATGGAACTGGGCGCCCTCGCGGGCGACCTGGACCTGTATCCGGACGAGGTCCTCGCGAGCGTGTCCGAGCGTCTGGGATTCGCCCAGGCCTTCCAGCGTGTCCTGGACGGTATGGGGTAGGGCACGCCTGGAAGACCACCAGGGTAGAGATCAGGAGGGCACGCGGTGTCGACCTTCGCAGCCGTCTTCGCTCCGAACGGCAAGACGTGGCGGGGTACTGAGGTCGATCTCGGTGACGTGGATGCCATCGACGACATCACCGACCTCATGCTGGACCTCGCCACGGACTGGGGCAGCGAACTGACCCTTCTGTTCGTGGACGCGGACGACGAGTGGTTCGCCGTCGTCCGGATGGACGAGTCGGATCCGGATCCGAGGGTGTACCTCTCGGACGGACGGGTGGTGCACGACCACCCGCTGGCCGGAGTGCTCTCCGAGGCGGGAGGGCTCGGCGCCTCGCAGCCCGCCGAGAGCGCGGGATCCCGCCCCGACCCCCGGCCCGACGGTGACGGGCGACTCCTCACCGACCTCGGGGTGACCGAGGACGAGCTCGCGGACCTGTCCGTGGGCGGCGGTGTCCTGCCCGGTGACGTGATCGCGATCATCGCGGAACGTTCGGGGTTCGCCGACGTCCTCGACCCGATGAGGCTGTGACCGGGTGACCGGCCTGCCCGAACTCGACCGGCACGTGGTCGACGAGGCGATGCTGGCCGCCCTGGCCGAGGCCGAGCTGGCCCTGGCCACCGACGACGTCCCGGTCGGCGCCGTGGTGCTCGGGCCCGACGGCGCCGTGCTCGGTCGGGGCCACAACGAACGCGAGGCCACCGGAGACCCGACCGGCCACGCCGAGGTGCTCGCGCTGCGCGCGGCAGCCGAGGCGCACGGCGAGTGGCGCCTGTCCGGGTGCACCCTCGTGGTCACCCTGGAGCCCTGCGTGATGTGCGCCGGGGCCACGGTGCTCTCCCGGGTGGACCGGTTGGTCTACGGCGCGCGCGACGCGAAGGCGGGCGCGGTGGGATCGATGTGGGACCTGGTCCGGGACCCGCGCCAGAACCACCGTCCCGAAGTCGTTCCACCCGATCTGATCAGCCGCGACATCGCTGACCGGTGCTCGGATCTGCTGATCGGGTTTTTCGCACGGCGCCGCGTCCGGTAGAGTACCTCTCGGTGGATTCGCCTAGTGGCCGATGGCGCCCGCCTCGAAAGCGGGTAAGGGGCAACCCTTCGAGGGTTCAAATCCCTCATCCACCGCCACCAGCCGCCCCCGGCACAGCCGGGGGCGGCTTTTTGGTGCGCCCGTCCTTCGCGCACACCGGACGGCTCGTGCGCCCTGCGCTTCGTGCGGGCGCTCGCCTAGGGGACCGGATCGCCCTCGGGGCCGGGGCCGGTCAGGTCCGCGATGGCCCCGTCCAGCCAGGTCACCCAGAAGAGCTCCAGGTCGATGCCGCCCCGGAGCACCAGCCCCTGGACCCGGTCCCGTTCGGTCCCGTGCCCGCGCGCGGCGTCGCGCCGCTGGAACTCCCGGTACTCCGCCAGACGGGCGGCGTGCAGCGCACGGTGGCGGCGCAGCTCCTCGACCAGGTCGGCGCCGACCCCCACGACCCCCGCCGCGCGCAGGCGCAGCATCAGCGGGTCGCGGAGGGCGCGCGGCTCCTCCTGCTCGCCGACCCAGCGCCCCAGCTCCTCCCGGCCCGGGACCAGCACCTCGTACTCCTTGCGCTGGCCCCGGGTGGGCGAGTCCGTCGGCAGCGCCCGGATGAACCCCGCCTTCTCCAGCTTGCCCAGCTCCCGGTAGATCTGCTGGTGGGTGGCGGACCAGAAGTACCCGATGGAGCGGTCGAAGCGCCGGGTGAGTTCCAGTCCGGAGGAGGGTTTCTCCAGCAGGGCGGTCAGGATCGCGTGGGGCAGGGACATGAGCGCATTCTAGGTAGGGGGCTACAGGGCGGCGGCCAGCTCGGTGCCCTGCTTGATGGCGCGCTTGGCGTCCAGTTCGGCGGCCACGTCGGCGCCGCCGATCAGGTGCACGGCGCGACCGGCGGCGGTGAGCTCGTCGGCCAGGTCGCGGCGCGGGTCCTGACCGGCGCACAGCACCACGGTGTCGACGGCGAGCACGCGCTCCTCACCGTCCACGGTCACGTGCAGGCCCTCGTCGTCGATGCGTCGGTAGTCGACGCCCGCGACCATCTCCACGCCCCTGTGGCGCAGCTCCAGGCGGTGGATCCAGCCGGTGGTCTTTCCCAGGCCCTTGCCGACCTTCGAGGTCTTGCGCTGGAGCAGGTGCACGGTGCGCGGCGGGGCGGTCCGCTGGGCCGTGCCCAGGCCGCCGCGCTCCCGGTACTCGGTGTCCACGCCCCACTGGCGGAAGAACGTCTCGGGGTCCTGGCTCGCGCCCTCCCCGCCGTCGGTGAGGAACTCCGCCACATCGAAGCCGATGCCGCCCGCGCCGATGATCGCGACCCGTTCACCGACCTCGGCGCCGCCGCGCAGCACGTCCACGTAGCTCACCACGCTGGGGTGGTCCGCGCCCGGGATGGCGGGGGTGCGCGGGGTGACGCCGGTGGCGATCACGACCTCGTCGTACCCGTCGAGGTCGGCGGCGGTCACGGTGGTGTCCAGGTGCACGTCCACGCCGTGCTTGTCCAGCTGGACGCGGAAGTAGCGGAGGGTCTCGTCGAACTCCTCCTTGCCGGGCACGCGGCGGGCCATGTTGAGCTGGCCGCCGATCCGCGAGGCGGCGTCGAAGAGGGTGACGGTGTGGCCGACCTCGGCCGCGGAGACGGAGAAGGCGAGGCCGGCGGGGCCGGCGCCGACCACGGCCACGTTCCTGCGGGTCCGGGTGGGGGAGAGGACCAGCTCCGTCTCGTGGCAGGCGCGCGGGTTGACCAGGCACGAGGTGATCTTCAGGTTGAACGTGTGGTCCAGGCAGGCCTGGTTGCAGCCGATGCAGGTGTTGATCTCCTCGGCCCGGCCCGCCTCGGCCTTGGCCACGAAGGCGGCGTCGGCGAGCATCGGGCGGGCCAGCGAGACCATGTCGGCCTGGCCCTCCGCGATGATCCGTTCCGCGACCTCGGGGGTGTTGATGCGGTTGACCGCCACCAGCGGGACGGTCAGCTCCTTCTTGAGGCGCTGCGTGATCCACGTGTAGGCGCCGCGCGGCACGGAGGTGGCGATGGTGGGGACCCGGGCCTCGTGCCAGCCGATGCCGGTGTTGATGATGTCGGCGCCCGCGGTCTCGATCCGCCTGCCGAGTTCGACCACCTCGTCGTAGGTGGAGCCGTCGGGGACGAGGTCGAGCATGGACAGCCGGTAGACGAGGACGAACTCCGCGCCCACCCGCTCGCGGACCCGGCGGACGATCTCCAGGGGGAGGCGGACGCGGTTGTCGAAGGAGCCGCCCCAGCGGTCCTCGCGCTTGTTGGTGGCGGGCGCGATGAACTGGTTGATGAGGTAGCCCTCGGAGCCCATGACCTCGACGCCGTCGTACCCGGCGCGTTGGGCGAGCTCGGCGCAGCGGGCGAAGTCCTCGATGGTGCGCTCGATCTCGTCCTCGGTGAGGGCGTGCGGCACGAAGGGGCTGATGGGGGCCTGGAGGGCGCTGGCGGAGACGGACTCCTCGCTGAAGGCGTAGCGGCCGGTGTGGAGGATCTGCATGGCGATCCGGCCGCCCTCGCGGTGCACGGCCTCGGTGATGAGGCGGTGCTGGGCGACCTCGTCGTCGTTGGTGAGTTTGGCGCTGCCGGTGAAGGTGGCGCCCTCGGGGTTGGGGGCGATGCCGCCGGTGACGATGAGGCCGACGCCGCCGCGCGCGCGTTCGGCGTAGAAGGCGGCCATCCTCTCGAAGCCGTGGGGGGCCTCCTCCAGGCCGACGTGCATGGAGCCCATGATCACGCGGTTCCTGAGGGTGGTGAAGCCCAGGTCCAGGGGTTCCAGAAGGTGGGGGTACTCGCTCATGACCTCTCCTCGCGGCGTGCCTCCGGCCGGTGTCCTGCCGGCCCGCCTTTATTATGCAACAAGTTGCACAAAGAAGCGCGAGGCACCCCGGGCCACCGCCGCCCGGGGCTCAGACCACCACGGGCAGGGGGACCGGGCGCTTTGCGGTGCGGCCGTCCCCGGAGGAGCGCCCCCGCAGCCGACGCACGACCCACGGGCCGAGGAACGACCCCAGCCACCGCACCTCCGACGCGGCCGAGCGGAACACGCCGGGAACCGAACGCTCCGGCAGCGGGTCGGCCCAGCTCTCGTCGCTCCCCGGGATGCCGAGCGCGTGCGCCACCGCCCCGGCGATCCTCCGGTGCCCCTCGGGGGAGCAGTGCAGCCGGTCGACCCCCCACAGGCGGCGGTCCGTGGCCACCTCGTACGCGGCGGTGTCCGCCACCGCGACCCCGTGCCGACCAGCAGCCTCCCGGACCCGCTCGTTGAAGTCCAGCACCCGCGGCACCAGGGGTCGGGCGAGCGGGGCGATGCGGGCGATGTCCGGGAAGGTCAGCGTGGCCACCCGCGCGCCGACCCCGGTGAGCTCCGCGAACATCGTCTCCAGGTGGCCCACCACCTCGTCCGCGTCGTACCCGGGCCGGATGAGGTCGTTGACCCCGGCGAAGACCGTCGCCACGTCCGGACGCAGCTCCAGGGCGTCCTTCAGCTGGCCCTCGTGCACCTGCCGGGCCAGACGGCCGCGCACCGCGAGGTTGGCGTAGTCCACCCGCGCCCCGGTCGCGGCCAGGTGCTCGGCGAACCGGTCCGCCCACCCCCGGTACCCGGACTCCTCGTCGCCGTCCCCGATCCCCTCGGTCTGGCTGTCCCCGAGGGCGACGTACCGCAGATTCCCGTCCAACCTCATGTCCCGCACCTTTCCTGGGTGTCAGCGAACAATACTCAACAAAGCGACTATTCACCTTGTTCACCACCCGGCTTCGGGTCAACCCCTCGAACCGGTCCGGATTCGGCATGGCCGCGACCACGAGCGTGGCGGTCCGGCACTTCCGGCCGGGGCGCTCCTAGCGTGGGCCGGGGGCGACACGTCCGGCCCCCGGTCGCGCCGTGCCCCGGGAGGGTCCCTTGAGCAGGAACACCGTCGCCGAACAGCTGGTCCGCACCCTGGTCGCGGCGGGGGTGACCCGCATCTACGGCGTCGTGGGCGACAGCCTCAACCCGGTGGTGGACGCCGTCCACACCACCGACGGCATCGAGTGGGTGCACGTCCGCAACGAGGAGGCGGCGGCGTTCGCGGCGGCGGCCCAGGCCCAGATCGACGGGAAGCTGGCCGTCTGCGCGGGGTCCTGCGGCCCCGGCAACACCCACCTCGTGCAGGGCCTCTACGACGCCCAGCGCAGCGGAGCCCCCGTGCTCGCGCTGGCCTCCCACATCCCCTCGCGCCAGATCGGCACCGGCTTCTTCCAGGAGACCCACCCCGAGCGGCTCTTCGGTGACGTCACCGAGTTCCGCGAACTGGTCTCCCACCCGGACCAGATGCCCCGGCTGGCCCGGATCGCCGTCCAGCACGCCCTGGGCACCCCCGGCGTGGCCGTGCTCGTCCTGCCCGGCGACATCGCCGGACGCAGGGCGACGGGCCCCGCCGACACCAGCCCCGTCGCCGCCGGACGGGCCACCGCCTGGCCCAGTGAGGACGACGTCCGCGAACTGGCCCGGCGGATCAACGAGGCGGACACGGTCGCCCTGTTCTGCGGCGCCGGGGTACGCGACGCCCACGAGGAGGTCATGGCGCTCGCCCGGCGGGTCAACGCGCCGGTGGGCCACACACTGCGCGGCAAGGAGTGGATCCAGTACGACAACCCGTACGACGTCGGCATGATCGGCCTCCTCGGCTACGGGGCCTGCTACGACGCCCTCCAGGAAGCCGACCTCACGGTGCTGCTCGGGTGCGACTTCCCCTACGACGACTTCCTGCCCAAGGACAACGTGGTCCAGGTGGACCACGACCCGCGCAGGCTCGGCCGCCGTGTCCCGCTCCGACTCGGCGTGCAGGGGGACGTCGCGGCGACCCTGCGGGCGGTGCGCCCCTCGGTCCGGTCCAAGGAGGACGACACCTTCCTCAGGGACGTCCTCCGTCGCCACGAGCGCGCCCTGACCAAGGTCGTGGACGCCTACACGAAGAACATCGAGCACCACACCCCGATCCACCCCGAGTACGTGGCGAGCGTCCTCGACGCCCTGGCCCCGGACGACACCGTCTTCACCGTCGACACCGGCATGAACAACGTGTGGGCCGCCCGGTACCTCACCCCGAACGGCCGCCGCAGGGTGATCGGCTCCTTCACCCACGGCACCATGGCCAACGCCCTGCCGCACGCCGTCGGCGCCGCCTACGCCGCGCCCGACCGCAAGGTGGTGTCACTGTCCGGGGACGGCGGCCTGAGCATGCTCCTCGGCGAGCTCATCACCGTCCATCAGCACGACCTCCCGATCACGACGGTGGTGTTCAACAACTCCTCGCTCGGCATGGTCCGGCTGGAGATGATGGTGGACGGGATGCCCGCCTTCGAGACCGACCACGCGCCCGTCGACTACTCGCGGATCGCGGAGGCCATCGGTATGCGGGCGATCCGGGTCGAGGACCCCCGGGACGTCCACGACGCCCTGCGGGACGCGCTGGCCGCCCACGTGCCCGTGCTGGTGGACGTGGTCACCGACCCCAACGCGCTGTCGATGCCCTCCCGGATCACCGCCGACCAGGTCACCGGCTTCGCCCTCTCGGCGGGCCGCACGGTCCTGCGCGGCGGGGTGGGGTCGATGATCGACCTCGCCCGCTCCAACCTGCGCAACATCCCCCGGCCCTAGCCGATCCGTCGACTCGTCGACGCATCGCCCTGTCGACATGGCGCCGAGTCAACCGTCCCGGCTCTGGAAGGCCCTCCGGTAGGCCTGGGGGCTCGTGCCCACCACCGCGCGGAACCGCTCGCGGAACGCGGTGGGGGAGCCGAACCCCGCCTGGGCGGCGATCCGGTCCACCGAGTGGCGGGTGGACTCCAACAGGAACTGGGCCCGACGCACCCGGGCCCGGTACAGCCACCGCAGCGGCGTGGTCCCGGTCTGCTCACGGAACCGGCGGCTCAGGGTCCGGGTGCTCACCCCGGCGTGCGCGGCGACGTCCGCCAGGGTGAGATCGCGCCCCGAGTTCTCCTCCAACCACCGCAGCAGCGGCTCCCAGGCGGCGCCGTCCGGGACGGGCGGGGTCTCGTGGACGACGAACTGCGCCTGGCCGCCCTCGCGTTCCAAGGGCGTCACCGAGAGCCGTGCCGTGTCCGCCGCCACCGCCGACCCGTGGTCGGAGCGGACCATGTGCAGACACAGGTCCAGCCCCGCCGCCGCCCCGGCCGAGGTGAGGAACTGCCCGTTGTCCACGTAGAGGACGCCGGGGTCGACGGTCACCTCCGGATGGCGCTCGGCCAGGGCGTCCGCGCCGCGCCAGTGCGTGGTGGCCCGCAGTCCGTCCAGCAGACCGGTGGAGGCCAGCACGAAGGCTCCCGTGCAGATGGAGGCGATCCTGGTCCCGTTCGCGGCGGCGGCGCGCAGGGCGTCCAGCAGGGCGGGCGACGGGGCCGCGAGGGGGTCCTCCGTTCCGGGCACGACCACGGTGTCCGCCTCGGCCAGCGCCTCCAGGCCCCGGTCCGCGCGCAGGCGGAAGGGACCGGCGCCGACCTCCGGCTCGGGCGCGCAGACCAGGACCCGGTAGGCGGGCCCGCCTCCGGGCAGACGGGTGCGCGAGAACACCTCGACGGGCGTGGTCAGGTCGAAGCCGATCACTCCGTCGAAGGCGGTGACCACCACGGTGTGCATGCCAGGGAGCCTACTGGCTGGAATCCGTTGGAAGGTGTCCGTCCAGCCACTGTCACCGCGCCCCGGCCTTCCGTAGCTTCGTGCCGACGGCCTCCGAAAGGGGGAGGCCCGACCACACGAGGGGAGGACGATGCTGGCCCAGGTCGTGCTGTTCGACGGGTTCGACCCGCTGGACGTGATCGCGCCGTTCGAGGTCCTGTACGCGGGCGGGGCCGCCAGCGGCGGCGCGCTGACGGTGGAACTGGTCTCCGCCGAGGGCGCTCGGGAGGTACCGAGCGGGAACGGAGTGTCGCTCCGGGCCACCGCGCGCCTGGACCCCGGGCGTGCCGACGTGATCGTGGTGCCGGGAGCGGTGGGGAGCGTTCCCGACCCGGACACGGTGGACGACGAGCCCGACCCGGACTCGATTCCGGTACTCCTCGGAAACGCCCTCACCACCGAACTCCCGGTGCTGCTCGGTGCCGCCGTGGCACGGGAGGACACGCTCGTGACGGCCGTGTGCGGTGGCTCCCTGCTGCTGGCCATGGCCGGGCTGACCGAGGGCCGCGCGGCCACCACCCACCACCTGGGCCTGGACCTGTTGGACGCCACCGGCACCACGGCGGTGGACGCCAGGGTCGTGGACGACGGGGACCTGGTCACCGCCGCCGGGGTCACCTCGGGGCTGGACCTGGGCATCCACCTCCTCGAACGCGAGCTGGGACCCCGGATCGCCCACGCGGTGGAGAGGCTCTTCTCCCACGAACGACGCGGCGTGGTCTGGCGGGCCGAGGGGCCCGTCCCCGTGTCCTGACCGGCCCGCGCACCACCCATCACCACCGGAAGGAAGAACAGTGTCGGTTGCCGGAACCTGGGACCTGACCATCAGCACGCCGATCGGGCGGATCAGCCCGAGGATGCGCCTCACCGAAAGGGGAGGGGAGCTCAGCGGGGTCGCTTGGAACGAGGGGGAGGAGCCGGGCGAGCTGGTCGGCCTCACTCTGGAAGGTGACCTGCTCACGTGGCGGCAGGCGGTCACCCGGCCCCTGCGGCTCGATCTCGTCTTCGCGCTGACCGTCGACGGCGACCGGATGACGGGTACCTCGAAGGCGGGGCGTCTGCCCGCGTCGAGGGTCGTCGCCCGGCGTGTGGGCTGAGCCGGGGAGCGTGGAAACGACGAAGGCCCCGACCGGTCTCCCGGTCGGGGCCCTCGCTCCTGTGGCGGAGGATAGGGGATTCGAACCCCTGAGAGGTTGCCCTCAACACGCTTTCCAAGCGTGCGCCCTAGGCCACTAGGCGAATCCTCCGTGGACAACTCTACAGGCTTCGCGACACTGCTTCGAACGGCTTTCGGGCCGCCCGGAGGAGGGGCCCGGCGCGGGTTGCGGGGGTCCCGGGTTCGGATACACTCGGGGCAGACCCCTCGTGCGGCGTCACCCTACGAACCTCCCCAGGGCCGGAAGGCAGCAAGGATAAGTGGGCTCTGGCGGGTGCGCGGGGGGTCCTTTCTTGTTTCCGGGGGTACCTCGCCCCAGCGCCGCCCCCTTCCCGGTTTCCCCGACCAGGTGCGAGTTGTCTCCGCCAGCGGGTTGAATGGGACCGAGGCAGGGACACAGGGGAGTGATCACACCGTGAGCATCGCGCTGTACCGCAAGTACCGTCCCGCGACGTTCGGTGAGGTGCGCGGTCAGGAACACGTGACCGACCCGCTGCGCCAGGCGTTGCGCAGCGGACGTATCAACCACGCCTATCTCTTCAGCGGCCCGCGCGGCTGCGGCAAGACCACCAGCGCGCGCATCCTGGCCCGCTCCCTCAACTGTGAGCAGGGTCCGACCCCCGACCCGTGCGGCACCTGCGACTCCTGCGTGGCGCTCGCTCCCGACGGCGGCGGCAGCATCGACGTGATCGAGATCGACGCCGCCTCCCACGGTGGTGTCGACGACGCCCGCGACCTGCGGGAACGCGCGTTCTTCTCGCCGGTCAACTCGCGCTACAAGATCTACATCATCGACGAGGCGCACATGGTGACCCGCGAGGGTTTCAACGCGCTCCTCAAGCTGGTGGAGGAACCCCCGCCGCACCTGAAGTTCGTGTTCGCCACGACCGAACCCGAGAAGGTCATCGGCACGATCCGCTCGCGGACCCACCACTACCCCTTCCGGCTCATCCCGCCGAGCACCCTCAGGGAGCTCATGGAGGACCTCCTCAAGCAGGAGGAGGTCGCCTACGACCCGTCCGCGCTGCCGCTGGTCGTGCGCGCGGGCGCCGGTTCGGCCCGTGACACCCTCTCGGTCCTGGACCAGCTCATCGCCGGTTCGGACGAGGGCGGCATCACCCGTGAGGGCGCCGTCTCCCTGCTCGGCTACACGGACTCCAGCCTGCTCGGGGAGATGGTCGACGCCCTGGGCGCCCGCGACGGGGCCGCCGCGTTCGGTCTGGTGGACCGGGTCGTGGAGGGCGGGCACGACCCGCGTCGTTTCACCACGGACCTGCTGGAGCGCTTCCGTGACCTCGTGGTCCTGGCGGCCGTGCCGGACGCCCTGGACAAGGGCCTGGTGAACGTCTCGCCGGAGTCCGTGGAGCAGATGAAGGACCAGGCCGCCAGGTTGGGCCCGGCCACGCTGTCCCGGTCCGCCGAGATCCTCAACCAGGGGCTGACCGAGATGCGCGGCGCGACCGCGCCTCGGCTGCTGCTGGAGCTCATGTGCTCCCGCATCCTGCTGCCCGCCACCGACGGTGACCAGGGCACGGCGCTGCTGGCCCGTGTGGAGCAGATGGAGCGTCGGCTGGCCTCCGGTGCGGTGGCCCCGGCCGCTCCCGCGCCGGTGGCACCCGCGCCCGCACCCACGCCAGCGCCAGTGCCGCAGGCAGCTCCGGCCCCCGCGCCGCAGGCCGCACCCGAACCCGCTCCCGAGGCACCCGCGCGCGCCAGTACTCCCGAACCCGCTCCCGAGGCACCCGCGCGCGCCAGTACTCCCGAACCCGCTCCGAGCCCGGCGCCGCAGGCCCCCCGGACCTCCCGGGCCGCGACCGGCGAGCCCGCTGGCTGGGACGCCCCGCCGCGCGGCGCCCCCCAACCGGCCCCGCAGCGTCAGGCCCCCGCCGGTGGCGGCGGGCTCGACCTGGGCCGGGTCCAGGGCGCCTGGCCCCAGATCCTGGAGGCGGTCAAGGGTCGCCGCCGGTTCACCTGGATGGTGCTGGCCGGCGGCGACGTCCAGCCGGTCGGGGTCGAGGGCAACAGCGTGCTGCTGCGCTTCAACAAGCCCAACGAGGCCAAGGGGTTCAGCAACAGCGGCAGCGACCAGGTGGTGGCCGGTGCCATTCAGCAGGTCCTCGGGATCGAGGTCCGGGTGGCCCCCGCCAGTGGTGGGGCGGCGCAGGCCTCCCCCCAGCGTCGGGCCGAACCCGCACCGGCCCCGGCGCCCTCCCCGAAGGCGGAGGGCGAGCCCCCCGGTTGGGACGCGCCGCCCCCGGTCTCCCGGCCCGAACCGGCCCCCGCACCGGAGGCCCCGCGACCCGACGTGGCGGCTGGACCGCCGCCGGACCGTATCGTCACCGGTCTCCAGGAGCCGCCGCCCGACCCCTACGAGGACGGTGCCTCGGCCCCGCCGCCGGACGACGGCGGCTTCGGCCGCCCCGCCCAGCGTGCTCCGGAGCGGGCGCCCGAGCCGAGCCGTCCGGCGCCCGCCGGTCCCGCCCCGAAGCCCCAGGGGAACACGGGAGGTTCCGCCGGTGCCTCGGTTTCCCCAGGTGGTGGTGCCGCGCTCATCGAGACCGAGCTCGGCGGCAAGCTGCTCGAGGAGATCGAGCACGGCGGCGAGAGCTAGGCCGGGGGCTGGTCAGGGGCGCAGTCCCCGCAGGACGGTGTCCACGAGCCGGTCCGCGTACTCGTGGGTGATCGGCGCGGTGCGCAGCAGCCACCGGTGGTTGACGGGGCCGTTGAGCAGCTCCACGACGAGGTCGAGGTCGACGTCCGTGGCGAGCTGCCCGGCGGCCTGTCCGGAGCGCAGCCGTTCCTTGACCGCCTCTCCGTTGGGACGGACGAGCTGTTCGGTGACGGCTCGGGCGAACTCCTCGTCGTGTTGGACCTCCGCGGTGAAGGCCCGGGTGGTCCGGTCCATCGCGGGGTCGTTGAACTCGTCGATGGTGGCGCGGAGTACGGTCTTGAGGTCGGCGGCGAGGTCGCCGGTGTCGGGCAGCGGTTGCCCGGCCTCGGCTCCGGTCAGCCGGGTGAAGACCTCGAAGACGACGGCGGCCTTGGACGGCCACCAGCGGTAGATGGTCTGCTTGCCCACCCGGGCGCGGGCGGCGATGGCCTCCATGGTGAGTCTGGAGTAGCCGACCTCACCCAGCAGCTCCTCGGCGGCGTCGACGATGGCGTTCTGCGCGCGCTGGCTGCGGCGGCGGGGGTCCGGGGCCCGTCGGCTCTGTTCATCGGTGTTGTCGGCCATGTCTCCACGGTAACGCTCCAAAATGACGAGACGTATCGTCTTGGCACGGGTAGCATCAGGGGTGACGGCTAAGACGAGACGATGCGTCTCGCTGCCTGATGACGAGAGGAGTCAACGGCATGGCCAAGAACAGTGACAACCTCCTCGGGATGGGTGGTCAGCGCACCACCGTCTCCCGTTCCACGCTCCGTGGCGGCCAGGGCGGGGGCAAGGGCGGGCCCAGCGCCACCGCGCGTGAGCAGAAGCAGGAACTCCTGCGCAGGCTCCGCGAGAAGCACTCCACCCCCGAGACCGGGGACGCCGAAGGCCAGGCGTGACCGCTCGGCGTCGGCCCCCCGCCTGAGGGAACGGCGGAGGGCCGACCCGGCTCAGGTCGGACCGGCCGGCCAGGACCGCCCGTCCGGTGTGTCCAACCACACCCGCTGCCCGCCGTCGGCTCCCACCACGAGGCCGAACCGGTCCGGCCCGGGTTTCCCCAGGTCGGACCAGGTGGCGAGGGCCTCCTCCACCTCGTCCCAGATGCTCCTGGGGCCACCCTGCTCGATCATCCACGAGGTGCCGTAGGGGTAGACCCGCACCCACGAGTCCCCCCGCACGTCGCACAGCCACATGCCCGAGCCCGTGCCGATCCACCGCCGCCGCATCCGCCAGTCGGGGACCATCACCGAGACCGCGAAGGCCGAGGCGAAGGCGAGCATCGGTGCGACGGGGTCGACCTGGGTGAGCCGGTACTCGTCCGGCTGCTGACCGGCGTCCCGGGCCGGGCGGGGAGACGTGTACGGGGTGCGCAGCGGCACGAAACCCACGCCCCCGTGGAACCGGCCCACCGCCCTGGCCCCGGACGTCCCCGCCACCGTCTCGGTCCGTTCGAGGCGCATGAGCACCCCGGCGCTCTCCAACAGTCCCCACGGGCACACGACCAGTCCGTCGTCGGTGAGCTGCTCCAGCCAGGCGCCGGGCACGCGGCGCACCCCGCACGCGCTGACGATCCGGTCGAAGGGCGCCGCCTCCGCGTACCCGCCGTACCCGTCGGCCAGGCGTGTGTCGGGGGAGAGGCCCGCGTCGTGGAGCGCGCCCCGGGCCGCGCCGAGCAGTCGTTCGTCGATCTCCAGCGAGGTCACCGCGCCGTCACCGAGCCGGTGGGCGAGCAGCGCCGTGTTCCATCCCGTCCCCGTGCCGACCTCCAGCACCCGCTGCCCGTTCGCGAGCCCGGCCAGCTCCAGCATGCGCGCGAGCACCGTGGGCGCGGAACTGCACGAGGTGGCCGGGCCCCGGCCGTCTCCGTGCCGTGCCGCCACCTCCGGACCCTCGACCCGGGTGACGATGGCGTCGTCCGCGTAGACGGCGGCCAACCAGCGGTCCGGGTTCCCGGAGGCGTCCAGGGCGCTGCCGTTCGCCGCGAGCGCGCCGTGCTCCGGGATGAACAGGTGGCGGGGCACGGAGCGGAAGGCGTCGACGAGTGCGGCGTCGGTCAGCGTGCCGTCCGCGATTATCGCCTCGATCAGAGCCGAGTTGCGCTCTCTGGCGGTCAACACGTCCTCAGTCCCCTGGTGGTCCGGCTGTCTCGGTCGGGGCGCGGCCGCCGGAGCGGCCGACCAGCCCCGTCGAACATCCTTTCAACCCAGAGTGACTCGTGCGCTACTCTTCGCTCCCTTGCCTGGTGAAATCAGGTCAACGGTGCGACCAAGCGCGCGTTGTCCCGACGCGTGTCCGCCTGGTCGTGCGTGGGGTAGTCCACGTAGCCCCGGGGACCGGACGTGTAGTGGAAGTTCCTCTCCCTGATCACCGACCACGGCGCCCCGGCCGCGAGCCGCTCCACCACGTCCGGGTTGGAGATGTAGGGGCGGCCCACCGACACGAGGTCGGCGCGCCCTCCGGCCACGAGCGCGGCGGCGCTCTCCGGGGTGGTCGCCTCGTGCTCCCCGGTGTTGCCCACCAGCGTTCCGGGCCAGTCCCGCCGAGCCTCTGCCAGCGCGGGGTGCACCGGGTCGGCGGTGACGTGCAGGTAGGCGAGGCCGAGCGGAGCCACCTGGCGCAGCAGCTCCCGGTAGACCGGGGCGGGGTCGCGTTCCACCATCTCGAACTGGCTGTTGCCGGGGGAGAGCCGCAGCCCCACCCTGTCCGCGCCGACGGCGTCCGCGACCGCCTCGGTGACCTCCACGGGGAACCGGATCCGCCCGGTGACCCCGCCGCCGTACGCGTCCATGCGCTGGTTGGTGTTGTCAGCCAGGAACTGGTGCGGCAGGTACCCGTTGGCCCCGTGGATCTCGACCCCGTCGAACCCGGCCCGCACCGCCGCGCGCGCCGCCTCGGCGTACGCGGCCACGGTACGGCCGATCTCCCGGAGGGTCAGCGCGCGTGGGGCGACCGGAGCCACCTTGCCGTCCAGCGTGTGGACGGGGTCCGTTCGCGGAACGACCGAGGGGGCGCCCGGGGTCCCGCCGTCGGGGCGGTTGGCCGGGTGGCCGCCTCGCCCGGCGTGCATGATCTGGGCGAAGACGCGTCCGCCCGAGGCGTGCACGGCGTCGGTGACCCGCCGCCACCCCTCGACCTGCGCCTCCGAGTACAGGCCCGGTTCGGTGAGGTACTGCTGGCCGTCGACGCTGGGCGAGATCCCCTCGGAGACGATCAGGCCCGCGCTGGCCCGCTGGGCGTAGTAGGTGGCCATGAGGTCGCCGGGCACGCCGTTCCGGTCGGCGCGCAGACGGGTCATCGGGGCCATGACCACCCGGTTGGGCAGGTGCAGCGACCCGAGGTCGTAGGGGTCCAGGAGCGGGTTTCCGTGGGTCTTCGCGGTGTCCATGCGAGGAGCGTAGAATCTGACACCCGTGTGAGGTTCAAGCGTTCGTGGCCAGGGTCACAGGAGACGACGGGAGGCGCCCGTGCGCATCGGAGAGCTGTCCGCGCGGAGCGGGGTGAGCCCCCGTTCGCTGCGCTACTACGAGGAGCGTGGCCTGCTCGCCTCGACACGCACCGCGGGCGGGCACCGCGAGTACGGCGAGGACGCCGTGGAGCGGGTGGACCGCGTCCAGTGCCTGCTCGGGGCCGGGCTCTCGACCGAGGTGATCCGTGAGCTGCTGCCCTGCGTGTACGCGCGGGAGCGCGGCGAGCCCGCCCCGGACCTGCTCGACTGGCTCCGGCGCGAACGGGACCGGGTCACCGGGGCGATCCGGGGGCTGGAGCGCACCCGCGAGGCCCTGGACCAGGTGATCGAGGACTCCCGCGTCTCCCCGCCCGACGTCCGGGCGAACGGCTCCGGGGCCGCCGCGGGTGACCGGGCCGCCGGTGCGCGCGGCGGGGGCGCCGACGGACGTGGCCGGGGTGCCCCGGTCGGACCGGTTACCCTCACAGGCAAGTGACACGAAGCTATGAACAGCACCACGTGTGTGGCGAGGAGACGGCCGTGAACCCTGGCGGAATGGACATGCAGGCCCTGCTCCAGCAGGCCCAGCAGATGCAGCAGCAGCTGGCACAGGCCCAGCAGGCCCTGGAGGAGGCCGAGGTCGTGGGCACCTCCGGCGGCGGCCTGGTCAAGGTCAAGCTGAGCGGGCGGGGCCAGGTCGAGGACATCACCGTCGACCCGAAGGCGGTGGACCCCACCGACGCGGAGGAGACCGCGCAGACCGTCGCGGACCTGGTCCTGGCGGCCATCCGTGACGCCGAGGCCCAGGTCGAGCGCCTCCAGCAGGAGAAGATGGGCCCGCTGGCCGAGGGCCTGGGCGGCGGCGGGATGCCCGGCGGGATGCCCGGCCTCCCCGGCTTCTAGCCTCAGGTGCCTCCGGGGCCCGCGGGTTCCCGGAGACCTCACGGTCGCCGTGCCGCCGCTCCGGTACCGCCCTTCGGTACGGGAGCGGCGACGGACCGCCGCGCGGCTTTTCGGCGACGCGGTCGGGGGACGGTCGCGAGAGGTCACCGCCCCCCGATACGGTGGGGGGAGGGGCAGGAGTGGCCCCACCGGGCCCCTGCCCGGTTCCGACCGAGTGGGTAGGCATGTACGAGGGCGCGGTTCAGAATCTGATCGACGAGCTGGGGCGACTGCCCGGCGTCGGTCCGAAGAGCGCGCAACGCATCGCCTTCCACCTGCTGTCCGCGGAACACGCGGACGTCAAGCGCCTGGTCAACTCACTCGTCGAGGTCAAGGAGCGGGTGCGCTTCTGCTCGATCTGCGGCAACGTCGCAGAGGAGACCGAGTGCCGCATCTGCCGTGACGCCCGCCGCGACGCCGCCGTCATCTGTGTCGTCGAGGAGTCCAAGGACGTCGTCGCCATCGAACGCACCCGCGAGTTCCGCGGGCGCTACCACGTGCTCGGGGGCGCCATCAGCCCCATCGAGGGAGTGGGCCCCGACGACCTCCGGGTCAAGGAGCTCATGACCCGTCTGGCCGACGGCCAGATCACCGAGCTGATCCTGGCGACCGACCCGAACCTGGAAGGGGAGGCCACCGCGACCTACCTGGCGCGGCTGGTCAAACCCATGGGCCTGAAAGTCACCCGGCTCGCCAGCGGACTCCCCGTCGGCGGCGACCTCGAGTACGCCGACGAGGTCACTCTGGGGCGTGCCTTCGAGGGCCGCCGCAGCCTCGAGTTCTAGCTCACACTTCGCCGTAATCGGGCGGAAATATGAGTAACCTCCGCTCTGGCGGGTAACCCGATCGCCGGTGTGTCAAGACGCCACGCCCTCCCCTCCGCAGGTCGGAAGGGGTGCCTTGGTCGTCGCTGGCTACACTTTGTTGTTCATTGTCTTGATCCCAACTCCTCAGGAGCATCGATCGTGGCCCTAATCGTGCAGAAGTACGGTGGGTCTTCCGTGGCTGACGCGGAAGCCATCAAGCGAGTAGCCCAAAGGATCGTGGCTCAGAAAAAGGCGGGACATGACGTCGTGGTCGTGGTCTCGGCCATGGGCGACACGACCGACGAACTGCTGGACCTGGCCGAACAGGTCTCCCCGATGCCCCCCGCCCGCGAGCTCGACATGCTCGTCACCGCGGGTGAGCGCATGTCGATGGCCCTCGTGGCGATGGCCATCGAGAACCTGGGCTACGAGGCCCGTTCCTTCACCGGCTCCCAGGCCGGGGTCATCACCACGTCGTTGCACGGCAACGCCAAGATCATCGACGTGACCCCCGGCCGTATCCAGGAGGCCATCGGCGAGGGCTCGATCTGCATCGTGGCCGGGTTCCAGGGCGTCTCCCAGGACACCAAGGACATCACCTCCCTGGGCCGTGGCGGTTCCGACACCACCGCCGTCGCTCTCGCTGGCGCGCTGAACGCCGACGCCTGCGAGATCTACAGCGACGTGGACGGCGTGTTCACCGCCGATCCGCGCGTCGTTCCCTCCGCGCAGCGCATCCCGCAGATCTCCTACGAGGAGATGCTGGAGATGGCCGCCAGCGGCACGAAGATCCTGCACCTGCGCTGCGTCGAGTACGCGCGCCAGTACAACATTCCCCTGCACGTCCGTTCGTCGTTCAGCCAGAAGCCCGGGACGTGGATCGTCTCGGAAGTCGAGGAAAGCGAAGGCATGGAACAGCCGATCATCTCCGGGGTCTCCCACGACCGGAGCGAAGCCAAGATCACCGTCGTCGGCGTCCCCGACAAGGTCGGTGAGGCCGCGACGATCTTCAAGTCGCTCGCGGACGCCGAGATCAACATCGACATGATCGTGCAGAACGTGTCGGCGGTCTCCACCTCCCGCACGGACATCTCGTTCACCGTCCCCAAGGACTTCGGCAAGGAGGCGGTCGGCGCCCTGAAGAAGGTCCAGGAGAAGGTCGGCTACGACTCCCTGCGCTACGACGACAAGATCGGCAAGGTCTCCCTGATCGGTGCGGGCATGCGCTCGTACCCGGGCGTCACCGCGCGGTTCTTCGACGCGATCGCCTCCTCCGGCACCAACGTCGAGATGATCTCCACCTCGGAGATCCGCATCTCGGTCATCGTCGAGGAGGACCAGGTCGACGCGGCGGTCCAGGCCGCGCACAGCGAGTTCCAGCTCGACGCCGACCAGGTCGAGGCTGTCGTCTACGGAGGTACCGGCCGATGAGCAACCGTCTTCCCACCCTGGCCATCGTCGGTGCCACCGGCGCCGTCGGCACCGTCATGCTCGACATCCTCACCCAGCGTGAGAACGTGTGGGGCGAGATCCGGCTGGTCGCCTCCGCGCGCAGCGCGGGCAAGGTCCTGAGCGTGCGCGGCGAGGACGTCGTCGTGCAGGCGCTGGCCCCCGAGGTCTTCGACGGCGTGGACGTCGCCATGTTCGACGTGCCGGACGAGGTGTCCAAGGAGTGGGCGCCGATCGCCGCGGCCCGTGGCGCGGTGGCCGTCGACAACTCCGGCGCGTTCCGCCTGGACTCCGACGTCCCGCTGGTGGTTCCCGAGGTCAACGCGGACCAGGTGCGCAACCGCCCGCGCGGCATCATCTCGAACCCGAACTGCACCACCCTCTCGATGATCGTGGCGATCGGTGCGCTGCACCGGACCTACGGCGTCAGGGAGCTGGTGGTCTCCTCCTACCAGGCCGCCTCCGGAGCCGGCCAGGAGGGCATCGACGTCCTGCGCGACCAGATGGCCAAGGCGGGCGGTGACCGCACCCTTGGTGACAGCTCGGGTGACATGCGCGCGGCCGTCGACGAGCTCGGCCCCTTCCCGGCGCCGCTGGCCTACAACGTCGTGCCGTGGGCGGGTTCGCTCAAGGACGACGGCTGGTCGTCCGAGGAGCTGAAGGTCCGCAACGAGTCCCGCAAGATCCTGGGGCTGCCGGACCTGAAGGTCTCCGCGACCTGCGTGCGCGTGCCGGTCATCACCACCCACTCGCTGGTGGTCCACGCGTCCTTCGACAGCGAGGTCGCCGCCGACGACGCCCGCAAGCTGCTGGCCGGCGCCGAGGGCGTCAAGGTCGTGGACGACCCCGCCAAGGGCGAGTTCCCGACCCCGAACGACGTCGTGGGCACCGACCCGACCTGGGTCGGCCGCATCCGGCAGTCGATCGACGACCCGAAGTCGCTCGACCTCTTCCTGTGCGGGGACAACCTGCGCAAGGGCGCGGCGCTGAACACCGCGCAGATCGCGGAGGTCGTCGCCAAGGAGTTCACCCAGGCCTGAGGCCGCACCGAGGGCGGTGGCCCGTTCCCCTGCGGAACGGGCCACCGCCCTTCGGCGTGCCTACCGGCGGCTCCGTGGCCGGGCCAGGGACAACTTGTAGAGAAGTCGACACTGCTCGACCGAGCCGATGAGGTCGGAGGTCTCGACCGGGCGGTCGCCGCAGTAGTGGGTGCGTTCGACCACCAGGACCGGTACGCCCGGGGCGGAGTCCAGGAGTACGGCCTCGGAGTCGCGCAGCGCGCGGACCCCCACCTCCTCCACGACCCGGTCCACGGGGAACCCCGCGGCGCCCAGCCGTTCCAGGGTGCCGGTCTCGGTGGCGTCGAAGGGGGTGCGCAGGGTTCCGGCGGTGAGGATCGCCGGTTCCCAGGACCGGTGCAGGGTGACCGGGCGGTCGGAGGAGAGCCCCCGCGAGGTGGTGCGGTACACCGGGTCGCCGTCGCGCAGCCGGAGTCTGGTGCTCAGCGGGGCCGTGCACCGCTCCTGCTCGGTGCTGACCCGCTCACGGCTGAGTTGTCCCAGGCCGGAGCCGGAGGTGGCGTCGGTCCGGGAGAGCCGGAAGGTCTCCGGGACGGTCCGCACGAAGTACCCGGAGCCGGGCCTGGCCTCGACCAGGCCCTCGGTGACCAGGAGGCGCAGAGCGGTGCGGGAGATCTGTTCGCTGACCCGGTAGGAGCGGGCCAGGCGGGTGCGGGACGGAAGTCGGGTGCCCGGGGTGATCTCGCCGTTGAGGATCGGTTCTCGGAGTTGTTCGGCCAGCCACAGGTAGCGGGGTTGCCTGGACACCGCTCACCCGGCCTCTGCCGCGCCCCTGCTCGGAGGGGTGGCTCTGGCCGGACGCGCGGATCGCTGGTCACGGGTGGCCGTGCGGGCACCGTCGCCGGTGCCGGCCCCGGGCCGGAGGGAGGGAGTGGACCTGCCAGTTCGCCGAAGCTCGCCCATGTTTCCAGTAAAGCAGTGGGGAAGCCCGGTGGGGGGCGCTACCCGAAAGTAGTCGGCTCGGAACCCTGCGAAACCACGGATTCGGAGGTGCGTGGGCCGATGAGGGGAAACGCCCGAAAGCGTCGGAATGTGCGTGACTGGCCGCCACGAAATACTACGCTATGTGACTAGGGAGTCACTTCTTGCTTGGGGGAGACATGATCACGAACCTGTCGGAGCTCGCTGATCGAGTGAGCCTGTCGCAGATGGACAGCGGCGAACGCACCTTCGCCTGGTTGAGCGGCATCACCGGTGTCCTCTTCCTCCTCCTGTTCCTCGCCATCGCCGTGCTGGTGATCGCCGCCGTCATCTCGACCCTGGCCAACGGGGACACCACCGGCGGGGGCAAGCTCCTCTGGGTCATCTTCATCCTGTGGTTTCCCCTGTTCGGCGCGGTCGCCTGGTTCGTGGTCGGCAGGAAGGGGCACCTCAACCGCTTCCTCGGCATCGACAAGGGCCGGGCTCGGCACACCGTCCCGGGGAGCGTCGGGCAGCACAGCAACATCCCTCCCGACCAGACCGGACTCGGCAACGCCTGACCGCACGACGAAGGGCCCCGGGTGATCCCGGGGCCCTTCGCGTTGTCCACAGCCTGTGGACAAGTTCCCATGTCGACGCGTCGACGTGGGATCAGCCCTGGAAACAGGGGCCGGGCTCCATCACCGTCTCCAGCGCCGTGTACCGCCCCTCCGGGTTCCGGACCAGACGGCGCAGTCCCGTCACCGCCGGTCGGGGGATCGGTCCGTACACATGGGGGAAGAGCACGTCCGCGTCGACCCCGGGCGGCGGGACGGGCGCCGCCGCCTCCCACCGCACCTCGGCGTCCACCTTCTCGGTGTTCACCACGAGTACGACCAGCGCCTCCGCGGGATCGGAGTAGAAGGCGTTGGCCACCGCCAGCATGGTGGCCTCGTCGGGCGAGGCGTGCAGGAACCCCTCGGTGCCCAGGGAGTCGGCCTCGACGTCCCCGTCGGCGCGCCAGCGTGAGAGTTCGGTCAGGTGCAGTACGTGAGCCATGCAGCGGACGCTACCGCGTCACCCCCGGAGGCGCGGGGACCAGGGGTTCCCGGACGTGCCGTGGGAACGACGGACGCCCCGGCCGGGGACTCGGGCCGGGGCGTCGCGTACGGGGGTGCTACAGGATGATCCGCATGGGCTCTTCCAGGATCTCCGCGAGCTCCTTGAGGAAGGCGGCGCCCACGGCACCGTCGACCGCGCGGTGGTCCACGGACAGCTCCAGGGCGATGCGGTTGCGCACCGCCACCTCACCGTCCACGACCACGGCCTCCGGACGCATGGCGCCGACCGCGAGGATGGCGGCCTCCGGCGGGTTGATCACGGCGGAGAAGCTGTCGATACCGAACATGCCCAGGTTGGACACGCTGAAGGTACCGCCGCTCATCTCCTGCGGCTTCAGCTTGTTGTCCCGGGCCTTGCCCGCGAGCTCACGCGTGCGCGTGGAGATCTCGGACAGAGTCGCCTTGTCGGTGTCGTGCAGCACCGGCACGACCAGCCCGGCGTCCACGGCGACGGCCACGCCGACGTTGGTCCGGTGGTGCTGGACCAGGGTGTCGTTGATCCAGGAGGTGTTGACCTCCGGGTGCAGCTTGAGCGCGGTGGCGCACGCCTTCACGATCAGGTCGTTGAAGCTGACCTTCACGCCCGTGCTGGACAGCTGCTCGTTGATCTGGCCCCGGAAGGCCTTGAGGGCCTCGGCGTCGATCGAGCGGCGCAGGTAGAAGTGCGGGACCGTCTGCTTGCTCTCGGTCAGACGGCGCGCGATCACCTTGCGCACGTTGCTGGTCTTGACCTCCTCGGAACCCCGGACCTCGTCCTGGGTCGGGGCGGCCTGGGCGGCGGGCGCCGGGGCGCTCGGCGCGGGGGCGGCCGGGGTCGCCTGGGCGGCGGACCCGTCCTTGGCGGCCTCGATGTCGGCGCGCACGATCCGACCCTTGGGGCCGGAGCCCTGGATCTTCGTGATGTCCAGGCCGTACTCCTTGGCCAGCCTGCGGGCCAGGGGAGAGGTCCGGGGGCGCTCACCGGCGGGCTCGTCGGCGACGGGGGCGGGCGCGGCGGCGGCCTCCTCCTGCGGCGGCTCCTCCTTGGGGGCCTCGGTGGCCGGGGCGGCGGGCGCGGCCGCTTCCTCGGGCACCGCGTCCGGGGAGTCCGCGATGAAACCGATGACCTCACCGATGGGGACGGTGTCGCCCTCGGAGAAGTTCTGCTTGACGAGGAAACCGTCCTCGTAGGCCTCGAACTCCATGACGGCCTTGTCGGTCTCGATCTCGACCAGCACGTCACCGGAGGCGACCTTGTCCCCCACCTTCTTGACCCAGGTGGAGATGACGCCCTCCTCCATGGTGTCGGAGAGGCGGGGCATGTGGATCTCGCTCATTGACTACTCCCTCTACCCGACCCGTTTGCCGACGGCGCTCAGGGTTTCCTTGATCGCGGTGCTGATCGACTCGACCGACGGCAGGGCGGCGGTCTCCAGCGGCTTGGCGTACGGCATGGGGACCTCGGCCATGGCCACCCGGCGCACGGGGGCGTCCAGGTAGTCGAAGGCCCCCTCCTGGATCGACGCGGCGATCTCCGCGCCGATGCCGTAGGTGAGCCAGTCGTCCTCACAGATCACCGCGGCACCGGTCTTCTTGACCGAGTCCACGAAGGTCTGCCGGTCGAGGGGACGCAGGCTGCGCAGGTTCACGACCTCGACGCTGATGTCCTCCTCGGCCAGCTTCTCGGCCACCTGGGTGGCGACCATCGCCATCCGGGAGTAGCCGATCAGCGTGATGTCGCTGCCCTCGCGGGTCACGGCGGCACGGCCGATGGTGGCGACGTTGTCGTTCTCCGGCTCCGCGTAGTCCTCGGGTACCTCACCCTTGGAGTTGTACAGGCCCAGGTTCTCCAGGAACAGGACCGGGTCGTCGTCGCGGATCGCGGCGCGCAGCATCGAGGAGGCCTCGGCCGGGGTGCTGGGAGCCATCACCTTGAGGCCGGGGATGAAGGAGTAGAACAGCTCGATGTTCTGCGAGTGCGTCGCGCCGAGCTGCTGACCGCCGCCGCCGGGGGTGCGGATGACCAGCGGGACGCTGGTCTGGCCGCCGAACATCCCGTAGATCTTGGCGGCGTGGTTGATGATCTGGTCGATGGCGATCAGCGAGAAGTTGATCGTCATGAGCTCCACGACCGGGCGCAGGCCCAGCATGGCGGCGCCGACGGCGGCGCCGACGAAGCCCTCCTCGGCGATGGGGGTGTCCTTGACCCGACGGGGGCCGAACTCCTTGAGGAGCCCCTCGGTGATCTTGTAGGAGCCCTCGAAGACGCCGATCTCCTCGCCGATCACGAGGACGTTCTCGTCACGCACCATCTCGGCGCGCAGGGTGTCGCGCAGGGCCTGGCGATAGGTGATCACGGACATGTGAGTGGTTCCTTCCTATTCCGCGAACACCGGGTCGGCGGGCATACGCCGCGACTCGTTCGGCACCGGGGTGGCGTAGGTGTAGTCGAAGAGCGTGGACACGTCCGGCTTCGGGCTGTTCTCCGCGAAGTCGGCGGCCTCGGTGACCTCGGCCTTGACCGAGGCGGCGATCTCGTCGCGCAGGTCGTCGGTGAGGATCCCGGCCTTGGCCAGCTGGGCGTCGAAGATCACGATCGGGTCGTTCTCCTCGGCCCGGGCCGACTCGCGCTGCTCGTCGGTGCGGTACTTGGCCGGGTCCACGACGGAGTGGCCCTTCTGCCGGTAGCTCCAGGCCTCCAGCAGGAACGGGGTCTGCTCCTCGCGGGCGCGCTCGACCAGGCGGGTGGCGGTGTCGCGGACGGCCAGGACGTCGCGGCCGTCGACGCGCTCACCCTCGATGCGGAAGGCGGCGCCGCGCTTGTAGAGCTCGGGCTCGGCGGAGGACATCTCCACGGTGGTGCCCATGCCGGTGAAGTTGTTGATCACCACGAAGACGACCGGCAGGTTCCACAGCTTGGCGATGTTGAGGGACTCGTGCCAGGCGCCGATGTTGGTGGTGCCGTCGCCCATCTGGCACATGACGACCTCGTCGCCGCCGCGGTAGGTGACGGCGAGCGCCGCACCGGTGGCCAGGGGGAGCTGGCCGCCGACGATGCCGTAGCCGCCGAGCATGCGGGTCTCGGTGTCGTACATGTGCATGGAGCCGCCCCAGCCCTTGGACACGCCGTCGACGCGTCCGTAGAGCTCGGCCATGACCCGCTTGGGGTCCATGCCCTTGCCGATCGCGTACCCGTGGTCACGGTAGTTCGTGAACAGGTAGTCGCGCTCCTGGAGGGCGGTCATCAGACCGACGACGGTGGCTTCCTCGCCGAGGTTGAGGTGGCAGTAACCGCCGACGCGGGCCTGGGTGTAGGCCTGTCCGGTGCGCTCCTCGAAGCGTCGGATGAAGAGCATCTGGCGGTAGTAGTCGAGGAGGGTCTCCGGCTTCTCGTTGCCGATGCCGGAGTCCTTCCGGGTCCGGCGCCGGGACGCGGAGGCCCGGGCGGTGCCGCCCTTCGGCTTGGCCGTGTCAGCCATGGTGTGCCTTTCTACGTGCGCGGAGGCCGCGCGCATCCGTCCTGTGGGTCGGAGACGCGGCCCGCCCGGACCCCGCTGTCAGGCGTGGTCCCGGCGCGTGCCGCCGCCGGGCTCATCGGCGGCGACACTGTGGCTGTTGCGGGGCGCGTCCGGTCGGGCCTGGCGGGGCCCGGGTGCGGACGCGAAGCGAATCGGGGTCACGTGTGCAGTTGTCGCGCCGCGACCCTTGACGGCATTGCTTCCCGGTCTGGGGTGCGGTAAGCATCCGCCGGGAGGTCGGCCGAGTTCGTTCACCGGCCGGATGAACAACCCCGTGCCACCAGGGGGCACGCGCGTGTGTGGTGTGACGTGCGTCGCGCACACTCTACGGTCTGATCGATGATCGATCAATACAACTTTAGGACAGAAACCCGGAGTTCGGTGCAAACCACCAGGTGACGGCAGGAGCCGCCCAGGTGGGAAGGGAGGGGAGGGGCGTGGAAGCCCCGCCTCCCGGGGCCTAGCGACTGCCCTCGTGGGTCCGGAGCGCCGCCTCGACGTAGTTCATGACGTGGTCGCTGAGCATCTGCCCCACGGCGGGATCGCCCTCGCGGAAGGCCCGTGTGATCTGCGCGTGGTCGGCGGCCTTGGCGTGCAGCTCCATGTTGAGCCAGCGCACCGACAGCGCCGTCCACACCTCGACCCCCAGGGACTCCCAGGTGTGCAGCAGCACGCTGTTGTCCGCCGCCCGCACGACCTCGCGGTGGAACTCCACACTGTGCCGGATCTGCTCGGTGACGTTCCCCTCGGCCGTGGCGCGCTGGAGCGCCTCCACCTCGCGTTCCAGGACGGAGGGGTCCTCGGCGAGGCGCGGCGCGGCCAACTGTGCGGCGACCAGCTCTAGACCGGCGCGGACGGGGTAGATCTCCGCCATGTCCTGGACTCCGAAGGCCCTGACCCGGGCCCCCTTGTTCGGCACGGTCTCGATGAGGCGCAGCGTCTCCAGCTCGCGGAGCGCCTCGCGGACCGGCGCCTGGCTGACCTTCAGCTCCGTGGCGATCCTGCGTTCCACGATGCGTTCTCCGGGCTGCCAGCGGCCGGACAGCAGACCCTCGACCAGTACCTGCCGGATCTGTTCCCTCAGCGGCTCACGGGCCAGCTTCGAGGGGTCCTCCGGCAACTGTGGGAGGTCGACCATCCAGGGCCCTTCCGTCTTCCGACCCGTGCGCGACCAGCACACGTGCCGACACACTCCAGCGTCTGACAAGCTCCTTGAAGGGTGCCACACGCGCACGTGTCCGCCGGACGGTCGGCCTCGAAGTGCTAACGGAACCCTCACGAACCGGTCGCGTGCGGGTGAAGCGCGCCGGTCGTCGACGTGGGCTTCCGGCAAAGTCCGAGGTGGAAGGGTCACACTTGGCCCGGGAAACCACCAATGAGGGCGACTGTCCGGGTAGGCTCGCGTGTTGGCAATATCCACCCAAAGCCGTACGGAGAGTTACCCACGTCACGGTGATGGCCCGACGAGAGCGCCCTGACCTGCGCTGACCGAAGCAATCGCGGTAACGAGCGCCCACACAGACGCCACTGTCGACCAGTTCCGTTCCCTGGACGTCGAGCCTGCCCGGCGACCGGTCACGACCACCGTGAACCAGTCCGAAGGTTCGACCGTCGAACGGGGTGTGAGGGGTAAGCCCCCGGTACGTCCCACACTCCGTGTCGGCCCCCGGGGACGTCAGGATCAGTCCCAACAACCGCGGCTAGCCCGTCCCCCACGCCTCAAGCAGTGCCACAGGCGAGCCCACGACGTGTGAGACAGCACTGAGCACATGACGCAACCTTCGCGGACCCGGCACGCGCGGTCCAGACAGTCCACGACGCCACACGAACCGGAGCGGCGCAAGCCGGAACCCGGACCCTACAGCGGCCCGATCCCCGTGGTGCCGAGCAAGGAGCTCGCGCCGGGGCCGCCCGTCGTGCGCGCGGTCAGGTGGCCGAGTGTGAGCGAGATCGCGTGGGGGCTGGCCTCCGACCGCATCGCGATCATGCTCTTCGTGGCGCTCATCGTCATGACGATGCTGGCCGCGGGGCCGCTGCACCCGGTCGACAACCTCCTCAACGAGCTGCCCCGGCCCTACTGGGACACGCTGCGCGAGCCGCTGATCTTCTGGCCGGACAACGTGGCCTCGCGTTACGTGGCCCTGCCGGTCCTCGGCGTCACCACGCTCCAGCTGGCCTACTGGCACCGCAGCTGGCGGCCGATCATCCTGGGGGCGGGCGGCGTCTTCGGGATGATGTCCCTGGTCTCCGTGATGAAGCTGCTGTTCAACCGGGGTCACGCCAAGTACTACGACCCGGACTTCTTCGCGGGGGCGGGCAACGTCGCCTTCCCCTCCGGGCACGGGGCCAACGCGATCCTCATCTACGGCCTGGTGCTGTTCCTCATCATCCGGTTCGGCGCGGCGCGCCCCCACATCATCAGGCGGTTGGCCTACTGCATCGTGGGCATCGCGCTCCTCCAGTCGACCGTCTCGATCTACCTGCACTTCCACTGGTTCACGGACCTGCTGGCCGGGATGATCGCGGGCGGGTTCGCGCTCAGACTCACGATCCGCCTGGACCGGATGATCCCGCACGGCCACACCGTGCAGTGGTGGCCCTGGTACGGCCGGGAGACCGAGACCGCCACCTAGGCCGTGTTTTTTGGATCATTCCTCCCACCCGTCGCCCGCCACCACCCTCAACGGACGCCTTCGGCGCTGTGTCTTCGCGTTACTGCCAGGCTGCCTCTCGCGGCGCCGATGAAGCTCGGACAGCCAAACCCGGGCGGGCCCCCGCTCCGCGAGGCTGCGGAGCTTGCGTAGCAGCGCACAGTAGGGGCAGCTTCACTCATCGTCTTGCGAGAGATTGCCTGGCGGCCGCTCGCATCGATGGCGGCTCCGCCAGCCACCGGCGAAAGCATCCACAAAAACACGGCCTAGCCCGCTCCGGCCCGCAGGGGTCCGGCAGGAACACCCGTCGAGACGCTCGGCGGGTGTTCTTCGTGTTCGGACCCGCTTCGGAATACCCCCATGGGGTATATGCGTTGGTGCGAGACGCGCGTACGACGCGGACCTCCGTGGTTCGGAGGCCCCGGGCGTGCAGGGTCGGATCAGGAGAGGGGTCGACATGACGACAGGTCAGCAAGGCGACGACGACGGCGGGGCGCACGAGGGGCGCGCCGACCACGGTGAGCACCGTGACCACGGGGACCGTGCGCGTCACGGTAGCCACGCGGATCACACCGGTCACGGGGACCACGGCGCCGCCAAGGACCATGGTGACCACGGTGGTCACGGGGGCCACAGTGGTCACAGTGGTCACGGGGGCCACGGGGGCCACGGGGGCCACAGTGGTCACGGCGGACACGGGGACCACGCCGCGATGTTCCGCGCCCGGTTCTGGTGGAGCCTGCTCCTGAGTGTGCCCGTGGTGTTCACCAGCCACATGATCTCCGGGTGGCTCGGCTACGACGTCCCGCAGGCCCTCACCTGGGTGCCGCCACTCCTGGGCACCGTGGTCTTCCTCTACGGCGGCTGGCCGTTCCTCACCGGTGTCCCCGGTGAGCTGCGCGAACGCAGGCCCGGGATGATGACCCTGGTCGCGATGGCGATCTCCGTCGCCTTCGTCGCGAGCCTGCTCTCCACCTTCGGGGTGGTTGGCATGGAGCTCGACTTCTGGTGGGAGCTGGTCCTGCTGGTCGTGGTGATGCTCCTCGGCCACTGGCTGGAGATGCGCGCCCTCGGGCAGGCCTCCGGGGCGTTGGAGGCCCTGGCCGCCCTGCTGCCGGACCGCGCCGAACGGGTCGGCTCCGACGGCGGGGTCGAGGAGGTCCCCGCCGCCGATCTTCGCACCGGCGACACCGTCCTGGTCCGCTCCGGTGGGCGGGTCCCCGCCGACGGCACGGTCGTCCAGGGATCCGCCGCCGTGGACGAGTCCATGATCACCGGCGAGTCCCGTACCGTCACCCGTGCCGAGGACGACCGGGTGGTCGCCGGGACGGTCGCCACCGACTCCTCCCTGCGGGTCAGGGTGGACGCGGTCGGTGACGACACCACCCTCGCGGGGATCCAACGCCTGGTCAGCGAGGCCCAGGAGTCGAAGTCGCGGTCGCAGGCGCTGGCCGACCGCGCGGCCGCGCTGCTGTTCTGGTTCGCCCTCGCCGCCGCCGTGGTCACCGCGGCCGTGTGGGGAGTGGTCCTCGGGGAGGGCAGCCAGGCCGTCGAACGGACCGTCACCGTGCTGGTCATCGCCTGCCCCCACGCGCTGGGGCTGGCGATCCCGCTGGTCATCGCGATCTCCACGACCCTGTCGGCGCGCAACGGCATCCTCGTCAAGGACCGGCTGTCACTGGAGCGCACCCGGCTCGTGGACACCGTGCTCTTCGACAAGACCGGAACCCTGACCAGGGGCGCCCCGGCGGTCGGTGACTCCGCCGCCGTCGACGGGTGGACCGACGAACGGGTCCTGGCCCTGGCCGGGGCGGTCGAGGCCGACTCCGAGCACCCGCTGGCCAGGGCGATCGTCCGGGCCGCCCGGGAGCGGGGGCCGGTGCCCGGGGCCACGGACTTCCGTTCCCTGACCGGACACGGCGTCCGGGCGGTCGTGGACGGTGCCGAGGCCCAGGTGGGCGGGCCCGCGCTCCTGGAGTCCCTGGGCGTCACGGAACCCGACGACCTGGCCGAACGCACCGGGTTCTGGCGCGACCGGGGCGCCACCGTCCTGCACCTGGTGGTGGACGGCTCCGTGGTCGGGGCGCTCTCCTTGGCCGACGAGGTACGCCCCGAGTCCGCCTCGGCCGTCCGTCAGCTCCAGGAGCAGGGGGTACGTGTGGCGATGGTGACCGGTGACGCCCGCAACGTCGCCGACGCCGTCGCCACCGAGCTCGGCCTGGACGAAGTGTTCGCGCAGGTGCTGCCGGACCAGAAGGACGCGGTGGTCCGGGACCTCCAGGAGCGGGGCCACCGGGTCGCCATGGTCGGTGACGGGGTGAACGACGCCCCCGCCCTGGCCCGGGCGGACGTGGGTGTCGCCATCGGCGCCGGGACCGACGTGGCCATCGAGTCCGCCGGAGTGGTGTTGGCCTCCGACGACCCGCGCGGTGTGGTGTCGGTCCGGAAGCTGTCCCGGGCGGGGTACCGGAAGATGGTCCAGAACCTGGTCTGGGCCGCCGGGTACAACGTGGCGGCGGTCCCGCTGGCCGCCGGGGTGCTGGCCCCGGTCGGCATCGTGCTCGCCCCGGCGGTGGGTGCGGTGCTGATGAGCCTGTCCACGATCATCGTGGCGCTCAACGCCCAGCTCCTCCGGCGTCTGGACCTGCGTCCCGCGGACTGACCGGGAGCGGTCGGAACGGCCCCGTCCGAAGAGTGGAACCCCTGCCGGTCTGGACCTGCGGGGAACCGGGTGTCACCATTGTGGGTGCCGCGGACTCCCTCTTGTAGCGGGAGAGGGCCCGCGCAACCAGACCGCCGCCCCGACCGGTTACGGGGCGGCGGTCGCTCCGCGCGACCGGTCGGGGCGGGTGCGAGACGGGGGCCCGCTGTTTCACGTGAAACACCCGGTACCGGTCGGTCAGTCGCCCGCCACCGCGTCCTTCGGGTGCCGCACGCGGGAGGGGTGGTCCATGCAGTGGCCCATCGCCCGGTGCCAGCGGTTGCCGCGCAGGTCCGGTTCGAGGGCGGCCAGCGCGGCCGCGTACTTGCTGAACCGGGCCTCCCGCACCCCGAGCGCGTGCAGCCGCCGCTCGGTGGTGGTCAGCCCGCCCCGGGTCTTGACCTCCAGCAGCACCACGTTCGGGCGCATCCGCACCTCCCAGTCGCCCCGGTAACCCACCAGGCCGTGGTCGATCGTCACCCGCTCCTCGCAGGACAGGGCCACGACGGTGGTCCGCCGGTAGTCGGTCACGGCGGAGGGCCGCAGGACGTCCGGGGGAGCGAGCCGACACCGGCTCAGCGAGCGGTCGAGGAAGTCACGGGTCCGCCAGGTCAGACGGTCCACGGGGGAGCCCGGGGGCAGTTCGACGCGCACCTTGTCGGTGATCCCGCGCGCCCCCTTCAGCTTCACCTCGAACATCGTCGTGCCGGTGTCCACGTAGGAGCGGGTGCGCACCTTGTAGCGCAGCCGCCGCCCCTGGCGGTGGTCGTGAAAGGTCCGCAGATCCGGGGTGTCCAGATAGGTGGACGAGTACAGGAACGACGTCCGTCCGTCGATCTCCAGGACCCCGAACGCGTCCTCCGCGCCGTCGAAGAGGGCGGGCACCAGGTCGGCGGGGAGCAGGTACTTGCGGCAGGTGCGGGTGACGAGGGCGGCGCGGTCGTTGATCTCCGCCAGGGAGACCGGGTGCAGCCGGTCCAGCCCGGACGGCGCCGTGGCGGGGGAGAGGACGGGGGTGGGGGAGGGGGTTCTCAACGCCCACCCCACATGGAGGCCAGCGGCTGGCGTCCGGCGGGCCGCCCCGGGACCTCGGTCAGCTTCGGTTCCTGGAAGCGCACGTCCACCACCATGAGGTCGCGTACGTAGTCCACCTCGGTGACGTCCACGTGCCGCACCCGGCCGCGCAGTCGCCGCTCCAGGTCCTGCCGGAGCGCCGTCGGGTCCTCGTGCACCACGTCCAGGGTCATGACCCGGCGCTGGGTGCGGGCCAGCAGCTTCGGGTGCCCGGCCACGTACAGGGAGGACAGCAGGAGGGCGTTCAGTCCCAGCAGCAGCCACGGTGCCGGAGCGGCCACCGCGTTCACCAGGCCGAGGGCGATCGCGATGAAGTAGTAGCCGATCTCCCCCTGGCTGATGAGGTCCGAGCGCAGGCGCAGGATCGACAGGACGCCGAAGAGCCCGAAGCCGACCGCCAGGCCGACCTCCTGCTGGGCCAGCATCGACACGACCGCGAAGATGCCGACGTTGAGCGCCACGTAGGCGAGCACCAGGTCCCGCCGGCCGTGCCTGCGGAAGTAGAGGACGTAGGACAACAACGTGATCGCGGTCAGGTCGACCGCAAGTGCGAACCAGAACATGTCGACCATGGTGGGCAGCCGCGGTGAGGCGATCATGAGCGCCGCATGAGGGAACCCTCATGTTTCGGAGGCGGCCGCCGCACGGGCGTCCGGTCCCGGACACGCGGGGGCCGACCGGCCCAGGTGCTCGGGCGGTCGGCCCCCGGGGACGGCGCCTCGACTGGTCAGCCGGTCAGCCGGTACCCCATGCCCCGCACCGTGAGGATGCGTTCCGGGCCCACCTTGCGGCGCAGCGCGCGCACGAACACGTCCACCACGTTCGACCCGGGGTCGTAGTCGTAACCCCACACGTGCGACAGCATCTGCTGGCGGGTCATCACCTGTCCCTGGTGCCGCATGAGCAGCTCCAGCAGCGCGAACTCGCGGGCCGTGAGGTCCACCGAGTCCTCGCCCACCGCCACCCGGCGGGTCCGCAGGTCCAGGCGGAGCCCGCCCGCGTGCAGCACCGTCAGGTCCGGGGCGCGCTCCGTGCGCATCCGCAGCCGGACCCTCGCCAGCAGCTCCTCGAACCGGAACGGCTTGGTGACGTAGTCGTCCGCACCGATCTCCAGGCCCGTCACGGTGTCCCGGACGCCGTCCCGGGCGGTCAGGATCACCACGGGCACGTCCACTCCCAGGGCGCGCACCCTGCGGAGGACGTCGAACCCGTCGGTGTCCGGCAGCCCGAGGTCCAGCAGCATGAGGTCGAAGCCACCGGTGACGGCGTAGTCGACCGCCTCCGCCCCGGTGCCCACCACCGTGGTGGTGAACCCGCTGGCGGTCAGCCCCTTCTGGACGAAGGAGGCGATCCGCTCCTCGTCCTCGACGATGAGTACTCGGCTCACAGGTGTTCCCTTCCGACGCGGCCGGGGGTCAGGGGGATGACGAGGGTGAAGGTGGAGCCCGCCCCGGGCGCCGAGACCAGGTCCACCCGGCCGTGGTGCGCCTCCGCGATGGCGCGGACGATGGCCAGGCCGAGCCCGGCGCCCCGGTCGCCGCGCTCGGTGCGGCCGCCCCGGGAGAAGCGCTCGAAGATCCGGCCGTGCTCCACGGCGGGGATGCCGGGGCCCTGGTCGGCCACCCACAGGCGCACCTCGGAGTCGCTGACCCGCGAACCGGTGCGCAGGGTGGACCCGGGGGCGGTGTGCCGCACGGCGTTGGCCGCCAGCTGCACCATCGCCTGGGTGACGCGCTGGGGGTCCAGGCGCACGGTCTCCTCCGCCAGCGACTCCAGCCGCCAGTCGCGGTCTCCGAGCTGGCGCACCTTGGCGTCGATGTCGCTGGTGAGCTCGGCCAGGGAGACGGGCTCGGAGCGGACGAAGTCGGGCTGCTGGGCCTTGGCGAGCAGCAGCAGGTCCTCCACGATGCGGCCCATCCGGTCGAGCTCGTCGGTGACCAGCCGGACCACCTCTCGGCGCTCCTCGGGGTCGTCGCCCATGAGCTCCAGGTGGCCGCGCACGATCGTGATGGGGGTGCGCAGCTCGTGCCCGGCGTCGTCGACGAACCTGCGCTGCTCGGTGAAGGCGCCCTCCAACCGGTCCAGCATGCTGTTGAACTGCTCGGCGAGGGCCGCGATGTCGTCCCGCCCGGACACCTCGATCCGCTGGGAGAGGTCCTCCTCGGAGATCTGCGCGGCGGTCTGCCGGACCAGCCGCACGGGGGCCAGGATGCGGCCCGCCACCCACCAGGCGGCGGTGGCGGCGGCGAGCAGCCCGACCGCGCTGACCAGGGCGAGGGTGCCCATGGTCCCGGCGGAGGTGTCGTCGTCGTACGCGGTGAAGTAGCCGATCACGAACCAGCCCGCCGGGCCCCCGTCGCCCTCCGGGGGCAGCGCGCGGATCTTCTCCCACTCGACCGGACCGGCGGGGGTGTCCAGGACCCCTCGGGCGTCGGGGGTGCCCAGGACCGCCTCGACCATCGCGGGGTCCGCGGAGAGATCGTACGGGGGCTCCTGCCCCTGCCGGATGCGGCCGGTGACGGTCTCGGCCGAGCCCCGGTTCCCGCGTGAGGCCGTTCCCTCGGCGCCCGTGGCGCCCGACTCGGGCTCGTCGACCCAGCCGAAGAGGATCTCGGAGTCCTCGGGGAACTGGCGCTCCAGGTGGACCCGGATGAGGGTGGAGACGTCGGTGAAGGCGGTGCCGGTGCCGGGGTCGACCCCGACCGCCGCGAACTCCTGGAACTCCGCGATCTCCTGGTCCAGGGCGCGGTCGACCCGCTCGTCGGTCCGGGCGGTCAGCGCGCTCCACGTGACCACGTTGACCAGCACGAGGACGGCGGCCATGAGCAGGACCACCCAGGCCATGATGAGCAGCCGGGCGGGGACCCGGCGCCGCTGGGGAAGCTCGGGCTGGGGGCCGCGCAGCACGAGGGTCGGGAACACGGAGGTGCCGCCCGAGGAGGGGGCTCCCGGGGGCGGCGCGTCGTACGCCGGGTCCTCGGGTCTGGACCGGCCCGGCGGGACGTGGACGGTGGTGGCGTCGGGGTCGGCGGCGGGTCCGGGGTCGGTCCCCTCACCGTCCGCCCCCCGCTGGCGGTCAGTCGTCATCGTCGTCGTCCCCGTTCTCGTACCGCGTGTCCATGCAGGACTCCCACCAGAGCTCCCACTGTTCCTCACCCCAGGTCTCGTGGCCGGAACCCCCGTCGAGACAGTCGAAGGGGAAGCCGGTCGGCGGCTCGGGTGAGGGACTGGGCGAGGGCTCGGTCGAGGGCTCCGGAGAGGGGTCCTCGGAGCCGTCCCCGTCCCGGTCGGTGACCGGGGGAGGAGGGCTGACCACGCCGTCGTCGGGGTCGGCGGAGGCGGCGGCCTCGGGGGACTCGCCGAGCACCACCTCGGAGGCGAGCCCGGGGTCGGGGTCGCGCAGGAACAGCGCCCACAGCAGGGCGGCGACCGAGACGGCGACGACTGTCAGCGCCCCGACCGCCAGCGGCACCAGAGGTGATCTCATGACACGAGCTTCCCCTGTGAAGGAGGCGTCCGCATGAAACGGACGTGAGGAGATCTTCATGATCCCAGGTCGGCGGGCGACGAGGGGCGGGCCCCTCCGCACCGGAGGGGCCCGCCCGGGGCCCGGAGGCCGAGCCGTGCCCCTGGGGGCCTCCGCTTCGCCTCGGCCCGTCCCGTCGCGGTCAGGAACGGCCCTCCAGGTAGTGCACGGCGAGGCGGGCGAAGTTGTCGCCGCCGTGGCCCGCGTCCACGACCGCCCGCGCGAACGGGAGGACGGCCCCGAGCGGGCCCGGGTCCATCGACCGTTCCCGGGCGGCGTGGACGATGTGCTTCATCGTGGTCGTGTTGGAGAGGACGCCGGAGCCGTCCGCCGGGAACGAGCCCCGGTCGAGCTTGCCCGCCATGTCGGTCACGGACTCGGGCAGGATCCCGATGATGCCCTGGGCGAAGGGGGCGAAGTCCGCCGCCTCCACCCCTTCAGCCTTCGCCAGCGCGAACGCGTGCGCGAGCCCCGACATCGAGGTCCAGAAGATGTCGAGCAGCGCCAGGTCGTAGCCGGCGGCGCGGCCGTGGTCCGCGCCCAGGTGGGTGTGCGAACCGTTGATCGCGGCCAGGGTTCCCTCGTGGGCGCGGTAGACCTCCTCGGATCCGCTGTAGAGCACGACGGCGGAGGGGGTGCCGATGGTGAAGGTGGGCGACATCACCGCGCCGTCGACGTAGTCGATGCCGTGCTGGGCGGCCCAGGCGGAGGCGGCGCGGGAGCGGTCCGGGGTGTCGGCGGTGAGGTTGACGAGGGTGCGCCCCCTCAACGTGTCCGCGATCGGCAGGAGGATCGCGTCCGAAGCGTCGTAGTCGAGGACGCAGACGACCACCAGCGGGCTGGCTGCGACGGCCTCGGCGGGGGACGCCGCGAGGACGGCGCCCTTCGCGACGACCGCGTCGGCCTTGGACGCGGTGCGGTTCCAGACGGTCGTGGGGTGTCCGGCCTCCACGAACGCGCTGGCCAGCGACTCGCCCATCGGGCCGAGGCCGATCACGGTGACGGGGGACTGGGTGGTGCTCATGGGTGTTCCTCTCGTCGTGCGGTGGTTCCCACGGTGCCCGGGGGCGCTGTCGGTCGGCCGTCGGTCCGCTGCCGGTCGGCCGCCACCCGGGCGGGACCCGCGCGCCGCCCCGAGGGCGCCCGCCCGCCCTCCGCCGGTCGGCCGGTTAGTCTGCGTGAATGCGTTTCGGGGTGCTCGGTCCGCTCACGGTGTGGACCCACGACCAGCGGCCCGTCCGGGTGGCCGAGGCGAAGGTCCGCGCCCTCCTGGCGGACCTGCTGGTTCATCGCGGTCGACCGGTCTCGGCCGACCGGCTCGTCGACGACCTCTGGGGGGAGCACCTTCCGGCCGATCCCGCCGGGGCGTTGCAGGGGAAGGTGTCGCGGCTGCGGCGCGCGCTGGGTGACACGGACGCCGTGCTGTTCGGCCCGTTCGGGTACCGGCTGAGGGTCGGCGCGGACGAGGTGGACGCGGACCGGTTCGAGGCGACGGTGGCGCACGCGCGGAAGCTGACCGACCGTGAGCGCGCGGAGGGGCTGGCCGACGCCCTGGCGCTCTGGCGCGGGGAGGCGTTCTCCGGCTTCGAGGACGCGGGGTTCGCCCTCGCGGAGGCCCGTCGGCTGGCGGAGCTGCGGCTGGTCGCGGCGGAGGAGCTGGCCGAGACGCGCCTCGACCTCGGGGAGCACGGGCTGGTGGCGGGCGAACTGTCCGAACTGGTCGCGGCGCACCCGCTCCGGGAACGGCTCCGCGCCGCCCACATCCGCGCGCTGTACGGCTCCGGAAGGCAGAGCGAGGCCCTGGAGGGCTACGGCGACGTCCGCGCGCGGCTGCGCGACGAACTCGGCGTCGACCCCGGCCCGGAACTCACCGCCGTGCACGCGGCCGTCCTCCGGCAGGACCCCGCGTTGCGTGCGGCGCCGCGCCGCACGGCGGAACGCGGCAACCTCCCGGCCCGTCTCACGGAGCTGGTCGGCCGGGCGGAGGCGGTGACGCAGATCCGCGCGTTGCTGGGCACCGGTCGGATGGTGACGCTCACCGGACCGGGCGGGGTGGGCAAGACCCGGCTGGCGGTGGAGGTGGCCCGCACCCTCGGTGGGCGGTTCACGGACGGGGTGTGGCTGGTCGAGCTGGCCGGTCTGCCGTCCGGGAGCGGGCCCGAGGAGGTGGCCGACACGGTGGCGGCGACCCTGGGAGTACGGCAGGACGGGGACTCCGCGTCCGAGCCGGGGACCGCCCGGCTGGCGGCCGCGCTGCGCGGCGGGCGGACGCTGGTCGTGCTGGACAACTGCGAACACGTGGTGGGCGCGGCGGCGGAGGTGGCCGCCGGTCTCCTCGGCGCGGTGCCCGGCCTGCACGTGTTGGCGACCAGCCAGGAACGCCTCGCCACCGCCGGAGAGCTGCTGTGGACCGTCCCGCCGCTCGACGCGGACGGCGCGTCGCGGATGTTCGTCGAGCGCGCGGCGGCGGCCGAACCCCGGTTCACCCTCACCGAGGAGAACCGGGCCCACGTGGAGGCGATCTGCCGACGGCTGGACGGCGTGCCGCTCGCCCTGGAACTGGCCGCCACCCGGGTCCGGTCCGTGGACGTGGCCGAACTCGCCGCGCGCCTGGACGACCGGTTCCGGCTCCTGACCTCGGGCAGGCGGGACGCGCCCGCGCGACAGCGGACCCTGCGCGCGATGATCGAGTGGAGCTGGGAGCCCCTGACCGACCCCGAACGCGTGGTGCTGCGGCGTCTGGCGGCACACGCCGACGGCTGCACGCTGAGCGCCGCCGAGGAGCTGTGCTCCGGGGCGGGCGTGGACCCGGCCGACGTCCTGGAGCTGCTGGGAAGACTGGTGGACCGCTCGCTGGTCGTGCACCGGGACGGGCGCTACCGGCTGCTGGAGTCGGTGGCGGCCTACTGCGTCGAGCGCATGGTGGCCGCAGGGGAGCTGGAGCGCGTGCGCGACCGGCACCTCGCCCACTACCTCGGCCTCGCGGAACGCGCCGACCTGCGGGGGCGCGACCAGCGCGACTGGCTGGCGCGGCTGGACGCGGAGGCGGGCAACCTCCGTGCCGCCCTCCAGCACGCGGGTGGCTCGCGCGACGGCCTGAGGCTGGCCAACGCCCTGGTCTGGTACTGGTTCCTCCGGGGCCGTCTCGGTGAGGCGCGGAGGTCGCTGACCCTCGCGCTCTCCCACGGGCGCGGCGGCTCCGAGGTGCGCGACGACGACCCGCTCAGGGTGGAGACGACGGCCTGGCGGACCGGCATCGGGATGCTGCTCGGTGACGACGTGGACCCCGTCGGCCGCTCCCGCGAGGTGCTGGAACGGTTCGACGCCCACGGGGTGCGGGCCGCGCGGGCGAGGTGGTTCATGGCCTACGCCCAGTACGGCTACGGGGAGCAGCGCATCCGTGAGGAACGGGTGCTGGCGGCGCTGGCCGAGTCCCGCGCCGAGGACGACCGCTGGGGAGTGGCGGCCGCGCTCGTCACGCTGGCCTCGCCCGCGCTCCTGCGCGGGGACATCGAGGCCGCCCGGAGGGCCGGTACGCGGAGCCTGGCACTGTTCGAGGAGATCGGTGACGGCTGGGGACGGCTGCGGAGCACCGCGGTCCTGGCCGACCTGGCCGAGATCGCCGGAGACTACACCGAGGCCGCCCGGCTGCGGCGGGACGGGCTCCGCGACGCCGAGGAACTCGGGCTCTGGCCCGAGGTCTCCTACCGGCTGGCGGCCCTGGGGCGGTTGGCCCTGCTCGCCGGGGACCTGGAGGAGGCCGACGAGCTGCACGAACGGGCACGGCGGATCGCGGCGGAGCGGACCAGCAGACAGGAGGAGCAGTTCGCGGAGATGGGCCTGGCCTTCGCGGCGCGGCGGCGGGGGCGGCTCGACGACGCCGAACGGCACCTCGACCACTGGCTGGAGTGGAACCGCAGCAGGGAGGGGGAACCGGGGGTGGCGCTGATCCTCGCGGAACTCGGCTTCGTGGCCGAGCTGCGCGGTGACGCCGAGACCGCCCTCACCCTGCACCGGCAGGGGGAGGCCAGCGCGCGGACCATGGGAGACCCGAGGTCGGTGGCGCTCGCCCTGGAGGGACTGGCGGGCGCGTACGCCCTCGCCGGGGAGCACGTACGCGCGGCGACCCTGCTGGGGAACGCGGCCGCGCTCCGCGCGTCGGTGGGCGCCCCGCTGCCCCCGGGAGAGCGGGGCGACGTCGACCGCGCCACCGCCAGGGCGCGTTCGGCGCTCGGTGAGCGGGGGTTCGCGGCGGCCTTCGCCGCCGGGCGGAACGGCTGAGTCAGTAGCGGCGGCCGCGCAGCTCCGCGACGAGCACCGCCGCCTGGGTCCGCCGCTTGAGGTCCAGCTTCGCCAGCAGCGCCGAGACGTAGTTCTTGACGGTCTTCTCGGCCAGGTACAGCCGCTCACCGATCTGCCGGTTGGTCATGCCCTCACCGATGAGGTCGAGGATCTGACGCTCCTGCGGGGTCAGCTCCGCCAGCGGGTCCGGCTCGGCCTGGGCGCCGCGCAGCCGCTCCAGCATCGCGCCGGTGCTGCCCGAGTCCAGCAGGGAGCCGCCCGCGGCGACCGTGCGCACCGCGCCGACCAGGTCGGCGCCGTGGATCTGCTTGAGCACGTACCCGGCGGCCCCGGCCATGACGGCGTCGTACAGGGCGTCCTCGTCCGCGAAGGACGTGAGCATCAGGCAGGCGATCTGGGGGTGGTCGGACCGGATCTCCCGGCACACCTGCACCCCGGAGCCGCCCGGCAGACGCACGTCGAGCACGGCGACGTCGGGCAGGACCACGGGGATACGCGACAGCGCCTGTTCGGCGGTCCCGGCCTCACCCACGACGGTCATGTCGTCCTCGGTCTCCAGCAGCGAGGCCACACCGCGCCGGACCACCTCGTGGTCGTCGACGAGGAAGACCCTGATCGGCTTCCGGGCACCCTCGGCTCCACCGTCGATCATCGCGGACCTCCCTCGTCTCGTGTCCGTACGCGCATGACACCACTCCGAGGAAGACGTTAACGCCTGCGGGGGGTGCGGCGGGGGTCTTAAGGCACCGAACTCCCCGGGCGAAGGTCCCGGAAACGGACAAAGGACTGACCCTGGGGGCAAAGCGCCAGATCACGGCCGGTGCTGGTGTGGCCACCGTCGCCGCATCGTCACCATCTCGTCACCCGGCTCCGGGCCCCGGGCCCCCGCGCCCGGGGCCCGGAGCCCGCACGTCACGGCCGTCGACCCGCCCAGGGGCGCGCGAGCTCGAAGGCGCGGCAGGCCCGGAGCACGCGCTCGTCGGAGTGCCGGGGGCCCACCACCTGGAGGCCGATCGGCAGCCCGGACCCGCTGAACCCGCAGGGGATGCTCGCGGCGGGCTGCTGGGTCATGTTGAACGGGTAGCTGAACCCGGCCCAGGAGGTCCACCGCTTCCCGGACAGCTCCGGCGGCGACTCCAGCCCGGCCTCGAAGGCCACGATCGGCATGGTGGGCGTCAGCAGGAGGTCGTAGGTCTCGTGGAAGCGCCCCATCCGGGCACCCATCGCCATCCGCAGCGCCATGGCCGTCAGGTAGTCCTGCGCCGAGTAGGTATTGCCCTCCTCGATGATCTCCCGCAGCCCCGGGTCCTGGAGGTCCCGGTCCCGGTCGCTGAGCCGGTCGGTGGCCTTGGCGGCGCCCGAGTACCAGAGCACGTGGAACTCCTCCAGGGAGTCCGGAAGGTCGGGGTCGGCCTCCTCCACGTCGGCGCCCAGCGACGCGAACACGCGCACCGCCTCAGCGACCGCGCGGGCCACCTCCGGATCCACGCTCTGCCCGCCCAGGGTGGGGCTGTAGGCGATCCGCAGCCCCCGGACCAGCTCCTCCGGGTCGGTGCCGCGCCCCGCCTCGGCGAGGCCGGGACCCGGCGTGGGCATGGCCATCCAGTCCCGGGAGTCGAACCCGGAGACGACGTCCAGCATGAGCGCCATGTCGCCCACGGTCCTGGTCATCGGGCCGGTGTGCGCCAGCGACCCGAACGGGCTCGCCGGGAAGTGCGGCACCAGGCCCCAGGTGGGCTTGATCCCGCAGATGCCGGTGAAGCTCGCCGGGATGCGGATGGAACCGCCCCCGTCCGTCCCGGTGGACAACGGGCCCATCCCGGCCGCCACCGCCGCCGCCGAACCCCCGCTGGAGCCGCCGGGCGTGGTGGACAGGTCCCACGGGTTGCGCGTGATGCCGGTGAGCGGGTTGTCGGTGACGCCCTTCCAGGCCAGCTCGGGGGTGGTGGTCTTGCCGACGAACACCGCCCCCTGCTCGCGCATCCGCGCCACCACCGGGGAGTCCTCGTCCCACGGACCCTCCTGCGAGGAGGTGACCGACCCCTTGAGGGTGGGCCACCCCTTGGTCAGGTGGATGTCCTTGACCGAGGCGGGCACCCCGTCCAACCGGCCCTCGGGTTCTCCGCGCCGCCACCGCTCGGCGGAGGCGCGTGCCGCCTCGCGCGCCTCCTCGGGGCGGACCAGGCAGAACGCGTTCAGAGCGGGGTTGTCCTGCTCGATGCGTTCGAGGACCGAGTCCACCGCCTCCACCGGGGAGAGCTCCCCGCTGGAGTAGGCGCGGAGGAGCTCCTCGGCGGACAGGTCGGCCGGTGTCACGGGCTGACCCGCGCGCGCCGTCGGGACGCCGCGCGCGGCCCCCGGGGCGGCCCCGGCGGAGCCTTCGGCCGCACCGGCGGCCGCACCAGCGTCATCGGTCCCGGCCCGGTCGGAACGGATCGTCACATCAGCCTCCCAAGTCACGCGGGGGTCAGCCGGGTACGTAGCCCCGGCTCTTGTCCACGGCGTTGCGCGGTCCCCGCCCGTCCAGGTAACGGGCGAGGTTGTCCAGGAACAGCTCCACCAGGTCCTCCCGCCAGCCGACGACGTCACCGGACATGTGCGGCGACACGACGGAGCCGGGCAGCCCCCAGAGCGGGTTGATGGCCTTGAGCGGTTCCCGTTCGAAGACGTCCAGTGCCGCGCCGGCGATCACGCCCCGGTCCAGGGCGACGACCAGGTCGGACTGGACGACGATGGGGCCGCGCGCGATGTTGATCAGCCGCGCGGTGGGTTTCATCAGGTCGAGGAAGGTCCGGTCGACCAGGCCCCGGGTGGACTCGGTGAGCGGCGCGGCGACGATCACGTAGTCGGCCTCGGTGAGCTCGCCGAACAGGGTGCGTCCGCCGTCGGTGCCGCGTTCGGCCAGGCTGGACTCCACCACGGACCCGAAGTCGGGGTCGCCGTCGCGTGCGTGGCTGCCCGAGCCGTGGACCTCCATGCCCATCGCCGTGAGCTTGCGGGCGATCGCGCGGCCGATGGGTCCGGTGCCGACGACGAGGGCGCGCCGACCCGCCACCCGCTCTGTCTCGCGGTGCCGCCACCGGCGTTCGCGCTGGAGGTCCCAGGTGCCGTGGAAGTCCTTGGCGAAGGAGATGACCAGGCCCAGCACGTACTCCGCGATGTGCTCGTCGAACACGCCGCGCGAGTTGGTGACGAGGACGTCGCTCTCGACCAGCCCGGGGAACATCAGGTTGTCCACTCCGGTGGTGGCCGCGTGCACCCACTTCAGGGAGTCGGCCTTGGACCAGGAGTCGGACAGCGCCTCGGTGAACAGGTCCCACACGAGCAGGACGTCCGCGCCGGGCAGGCTGGCCGGGAGTTCGTCGGCGGTGGCGTAGACGACCTCGCCGAGTCCCGGGTGGTCGTCGATGCGCTCGTGTCCGGGTGGAAGGTCCGCACCGCGGAGCACGACGAGTCGGGGACGTTCGGGCACGGACGGGTGGGTGGTGGAACTGTTCACGGGCGCGCTTTCCGGTTGCGACGGTGTTCTGACGTGCCGATCCTGTCGTCGGAGGGGTGTTTCCGCCCTGCACGGGAAACGCTAGGGAGCCGACATAGGATTGTCAACAATCCACAAAACGGCTGTTTCGGGCCTATGGGGCGTGTCTCGCGGAGTCCCCCAGCGCCCGTCCGGAGTGTCGTCCACCCGCACCGACGCTCCCGACATACCCGCACGTCCCGGTGCCTATTGCCGATCTTGGTAGGTAGATCGTAAGATTGTCGACAATCAACAGTTCACAACGGACCGAAGGGCACCGAACGAGGTACACCGCGAAAGCACCGTCGGAGGGACACCACTTGCCCAGACTCATGACCGTCACCCTTGCCAGCCGCGGGGTCTCCTGCGTGGCGGAACTGCTCGACCAGGACGCGCCCCGCACCTGCGAGGCGGTGTGGAACGCCCTCCCGCAGGGGGACGCCGTCCAGCACGCCAAGTACGCGCGCAACGAGGTCTACACGATGGTGCCGAGGTTCGCCGACCCCGAACCGGGCCAGGAGAACCCCACCGTCACACCGATCCCCGGTGACCTCGTCTACTTCTCCTTCGACGAGGGCATGCTCGACCGCACCTTCAAGGAGGACAAGGGCATCGAGCACCTGCCCGGCGTCATCGACCTCGCCCTCTTCTACGGGCGCAACAACCTGCTGCTCAACGGAGACGTGGGCTGGGTCCCCGGCAACGTGTTCGCCACCGTCGTGGAGAACCTGCCCGCCATGGCCGAGGCCTGCAACGACGTCTGGCGCTCCGGCAGCGTCGGTGAGCGCCTCCTGTTCGAACGGCTCGAACGCTGACCCGCCCGGACGGAGAAGCCCGTCCCGAGGGGACGGGACCGGGGCGGCACCGGCCGCGCCCGGCGGAAACGGGACCAGCACTGGGAGGTGAGTGACCGATGCGGACCGAGGGAAACCGACCGGACCACGAGGACGGCCCCGAACCCGAGATCCCCGCCACGGGCGGCCTGTTCCTGGGACATCCGGCCCTGCCCGAGCAACCCGCGGCGCACGACGTCGTCGAACTGTCGGCGGCCACACTGACCCCCTGGCAGGCCGGGGTCGGCGTCGTCGCGCCCTACGACTTCGCGCTCGACCGCGAACTGTGGCGCTGGACGCCGGACGACGTCTCGTTGCTCATCACCCGCCTGCCGTTCGTACGCATCCCGGTGACGGTCCACCAGGCCGCCGCCCTCAGCAAGAGGAAGGGCGTGACCAAGGCGGTCCGCGCCCTGATGGCCCCCGAACCCCTCGCGGTCGGCTACGCCTGCGCCTCGGGCAGCTTCGTCCACGGCGCGGAGGGCGAGCGTGAGCTCCGAAGAACCATGCGGGACGCGGGAGCCCCCGCCGCCGTCACCACCTCGGGCGCGCTGATCCGCGCGCTGCGAGCCCTGGACGTCGGCCGGATCGCGGTGGTCACCCCGTACGTGGACACCGTCACCGACCGGCTCCTCGACTACCTGGAGGAGCACGACGTGGGGGTCACCTCCAGCGTGGGCCTCGGCCTGCTCAGCCACATCTGGAGGGTCACCTACGCCGAGGTCGCCCGCGCGGTGCACGAGGTGGACCGTCCCGACGCGCAGGCGGTGTTCATCAGCTGCACCAACGTCCTCACCTACGACATCATCGCGCCCCTCGAACGTGAGCTGGGCAAACCGGTGATCGCGGCCAACCAGGTCACCATGTGGGACCTGCTCCGGACCGCCGACCACCGGGCCGTGGCCCACGGACAACGGCTGATCGACGCGACGGCCCCCAGCGCCGTGTGACCACCGCCCGGAGGGCGCCCGAGAGCCAAGGAGAACCATGACCCGAGTAGGAATCCTCTATCCCGGTCACAGCGCCGAGGACGACTACGGAACCTTCGCCGGCCTGCTCGGCGGGGGGATCGAGCTCCCCGTGGTGCACACGCTCATGCGCGAGGACGCCCACCGTGTGGACGCCCTGCTGGACGTGGGCAGCGAGGGCGTCCTCGCCAAGGGCGCGCAGGAGCTCACCACGATGGGAGTCGACTCCGCCGTCTGGGCCTGCACGAGCGGCAGCTTCGTGTTCGGCTGGGAGGGCGCGCGGCGCCAGGTGCAGGGGGTGCGGGAGGTGACGGGGGTCCCGACCTCCAGCACGTCCTTCGCGTTCGTGCACGCCCTGAGCCAGCTGCGCGCGTCCCGGGTCGCCATCGCCGCCACCTACCCCGACGACGTCGCCCTGCGCTTCGTGGAGTTCCTGAACGACGCGGGGGTGACCGTGATGTCCATGGCCAGCCACGGCATCGCCACGGCCGCGGAGGTCGGCCACCTCGACCCCGACGACGCACTCGACTTCGTCATCTCCAACGACCACCCCAGGGCCGAGGCGGTCCTGGTCCCGGACACCGCCCTGCACAGCGCCGACCTCATCGAACCGATGGAGGCGCTGCTGGGCAAGACGGTGCTCACCGCCAACCAGGTCAGCATCTGGGAGGGCATCCGGCTCGCCGGTCAGTGTGAGGCGCGGTCCGGTCCGGGGACGCTCTTCCGGTCCGGGGCCTCCGTGGTCCGGAGCGCCTTCGAGGCCGAATAGCCTCGGGGGCCTACCCACGCCCGTTTCGTCACCTTTGAAAGGAATGCCATGCCAGCCCCCGGCCAGCTCAGACCCGTACCCAGGCGGTCCACCGCCGAGCTGATCGCCGACCAGCTGAGATCAGCGATCATGTACGGCTCCCTCGCGCCCGGGGACCAGCTCGGTGAGGCCGAGCTGGCGGGGCGGCTGGGCGTGAGCCGGGGGCCCCTCCGCGAGGCCATGCAGCGCCTGGTCCAGGAGGGTCTGCTCCGCAGTGAACGGCACAGGGGCCTGTTCGTGCGCGAGCTGACCCCGGACGACGTCCGGGACGTCTACGTGGCCCGGCTCGCGGTGGAGCGGACCGCCTGCGAGTTGATCATGCGGGGCAACCGGGGGGAGGCCCTGGCCCGCCTCACCCCGGCCGTGGACCGGCTGGCCGAGGCCGCCGCCAGCGCCGACCGGACCGCGATGAGCGACGCCGACCAGGAGTTCCACCGGACCCTGGTCAGCTGCTCGGGGAACTCGCGCCTGGAACGCATGGCCCAGACCCTCCTGGTGGAGACCCGCATGTGCCTGACCGTGATGCAGGCCGTCTACCCCGAACCCCAGGAGCTCCTGGACGAGCACCGCCGCATCCTGGACGCGATCGTGGACGGCGAGGAGGAACGGCTCCTCACGCTCATCGAGTCGCACATGACCGACACCGTCGCGCGGATCAACGCGGAGACCGGCACCTGATCGGAGACCGCCCCGGGCGGCGTTCCCGCCACCCGAGGCGCCTCCGCCGGGATCAGTCGAGCCCGCCGATCCCCACGTACTTGGTGTCCAGGAACTCGTCGATGCCCACGCGGCCGCCCTCGCGGCCCAGGCCCGAGTGCTTGACCCCGCCGAACGGCGCCGCCGGGTTGGACACCACGCCCTGGTTGAGGCCGACCATGCCGGTCTCCAGGGCCTCACTGACCCGCATGGCCCGGTTCAGGTCCCGGGTGTACAAGTAGCTGACCAGGCCGAACTCGGTGTCGTTGGCGGCTCGGACCGCCTCCTCCTCCGTCTCGAAGGTCAGCACCGGAGCCACCGGGCCGAAGATCTCCGTGGTGGACAGCTCGGCCGCGAACGGGACGTCGGCCAGCACGGTCGGCTGGTAGAAGTGTCCCGGCCCCTCACCGGCGCCGCCGCCGACCAGCACGCGCGCGCCCCGCCGCACGGCGTCGTCCACGAGCCCCTGGACCTTGTCCCGCGCCTTGTCGTCGATCAGCGGGCCCACGTCCGCGCCGTCGTCCAGGCCCCGGCCCAGCCGGAGCGCGCCCATGCGCTCGCTCAGGCGCCGGGAGAACTCCTCCGCGATCCCGGACTGCGCGTAGATCCGGTTGGCCGCGGTGCAGGCCTCCCCGATGTTGCGCATCTTCGCGAGCATCGCCCCGTCCACGGCCGCGTCCAGGTCGGCGTCGTCGAACACCAGGAAGGGCGCGTTCCCGCCCAGCTCCATGGAGGTGCGCAGAACCTGCGGCGCGCTCTGCTCCAGGAGCTTGCGGCCCACGGCGGTGGACCCGGTGAACGACAGCTTGCGGATGCGGCCGTCCGCCAGCAGGGGCTCGGTGATCGCCCCGGGGTTCGTGGTGGGCAGCACGCTCAGCACGCCCTCCGGCAGCCCCGCCTCCGTGAGGATCCCGGCCAGCGCGAGCGCGGAGAGCGGCGTCTGGTGCGCGGGCTTGAGGATCATGGTGCACCCGGAGGCGATGGCCGGCCCGATCTTGCGGGTGCCCATCGCCATGGGGAAGTTCCAGGGGGTGATGAGCATGCAGGGGCCCACCGGCTGGCGCATGATCAGGAAGCGGGACTTCCCGTCCGGCGAGGTGGCGAACCCGCCCTCGATCCGCACGGCCTCCTCGGAGAACCAGCGGAAGAACTCGGCGGCGTAGGCGATCTCCCCGCGCGCCTCGGCCAGCGGCTTGCCCATCTCCAGGGTCATGAGGACGGCGAGCTCCTCCTGCCGCTCCATGAGCAGCTGGAAGCTCCTGTGGAGGATCTCGCCGCGCTCGCGGGGCGCCACCCTGGCCCACCCCGGCTGTGCCCGCTCGGCCGCGTCCAGGGCCTCCATGGCGTCCTCGCGGCCCGCGTCGGCGACGTCGCACAGCACCTTGCGGGTGGACGGGTCCTCGACCGGGAAGGTCGCGCCGGAGGAGGCGTCCCGCCACTTTCCGCCGAGGTGGAGCCTCTTGTCCACCTGTGCGACGACCCGTGCTTCGCGATCCGACATGTTCTCTCCTCCGTCGACGGGCCGACCCGGCTTGGGGCGGCCTGTGGTCAGAACTGCCCGACGTGCGTCCGCTGGACACCGCCGCGCCCCGGATGTTTCCATAGCAGCGTCGATTGTCAACAATCCTACGGAACTCGACACAAGGAATTGAGGCCACCGCATGGCGGAGCTCTCCCCGGTTCTCAAGCAGGCGACCCCGGTCGTCGCGGCGCGAGGCGAGGGTGTCTACATCTACGACGAGGACGACCGTCGTTTCCTCGACTTCACCGCCGGGATCGGCGTGACCAGCACCGGGCACTGCCACCCCAAGGTGGTCGCCGCCGCCCAGGAGCAGGTCGCGACACTGATCCACGGCCAGTACACCACCGTGATGCACCGGCCCCTGCTGCGACTCACCGAACGCCTCGGGGAGGTCCTGCCCGAGGGCATCGACCGCCTGTTCTACGTGAACTCCGGGAGCGAGGCCGTGGAGGCCGCGCTGCGCCTGGCCCGCCAGGCCACCGGCCGTCAGAACGCCGTGGTCTTCCAGGGCTCCTTCCACGGGCGCACCATGGGTGCCGCCTCCCTCACCACGTCCGGGGTGAAGATCCGCGCGGGCATCGGTCCGCTGGCCCCCGGTGTGGTGGTCTCGCCCTTCCCGTACGCGTACCGCCTCGGCCTGTCCGAGGAGGACGCGGTCGCCCACGCTCTGCGGGAGCTCGACTACCAGTTCGCGACGGTGACGTCCCCCCAGGACACCGCCGCCGTGTTCATCGAGCCCGTCCTCGGTGAGGGGGGCTACGTGCCCGTCCCGGACGCCTTCCTCCAGGGGCTGCGGGAGCGCGCCGACAAGCACGGGTTCCTCCTGGTCGTGGACGAGGTCCAGACCGGTTTCGGTCGTACGGGCACGTTCTGGGGCCACGAGCCCTCGGGGATCCGCCCGGACATCGTCATCACCGCGAAGGGCCTGGCCAGCGGCTTCCCGCTGTCCGCGATCGCCGCCCCGGCCGCGATCATGCAGAGGGCCTGGCCGGGCTCCCAGGGCGGCACCTACGGCGGCAACGCGGTCTCCTGCGCGGCCGCCCTGGCCACCCTGGACGTCATCCAGGAGGAGAACCTGGTGGAGAACGCCGCCCGCCAGGGCGAGCGGCTCCAGCAGGGCCTGGTCAAGATCGCGGAGGCGCACCCGGGCATCGGTGACGTCCGTGGCCGCGGCCTGATGCGGGCCAACGAGTTCGTCAAGGAGGACGGCAGCCCGGACGGCGCCGCCGCGCAGCGCGCCCAGCAGGCCGCCGCCCAGAACGGCCTGCTGCTGCTCACCTGCGGCCCGGCGGGCAACGTGGTCCGGTTCATCCCGGCCCTGGTGGTCAACGGCGAGCAGATCGACACGGCCCTCGAGCTGTGGGCCGCCTCCGTGGAGGAGAGCGTCTAGGCCCTGTGGGGCGCCGACCGCCGCGTCGGCGCCCCATGGCCCGCGTCACACCGGAAAACGGCGCGAACGCACTCCAACACCGTGATAGAGTCGGAGACGTCGCAAGGGAGAGCCCAGCTCAACCGGGCGACACACAACTGAAGACCTGCACTCGTAGCTCAATGGATAGAGCATCTGACTACGGATCAGAAGGTTGGGGGTTCGAGTCCTCCCGAGTGCACCACCTTGAGACAGTGGAGAAGCCGCCCGAACTGGTAAAACAGCTCGGGCGGCTTCTTTTGTGGCAGGGGTCGGAGAGCCCTCGTGCGGGCCGCGATGCACATTCAGTGCACATGCCCGGGGCCGAGCCCGGGGTTCGTCCCCGGTAGCGGTCTCAGGCGGCGAGCACCCGCAGACGTGCGGCGTCCATCGCTTCGGCCACCTCGTCCAGACGGTCCGGGAACAGGTGCCCGTACCGGTCCAGGGTCATCGTGGCAGTCGCGTGCCCGAGCATCGATTGCACCACCTTCACGTCGGCCCCGGCGGCGATCGCCAGTGACGCGGCGGTGTGCCGGAGCTTGTGCGGAGTGAGTCCCCGTCCGTCGAGCCCGACTGCCTTCACTGCCTTGCCGAACTCCCGGTTCCGCCAATTGCGCAGCCGCAGTGGAGCGTTTCGGCGCGTGGTGAACAGGAGTTCGCCCTCCCCGCGCCCTTGGACGAACGGGCGGAGTTCATCCACCAGGAACGGCAGCAGGGGCACCGTGCGGAACTTCCCCGATTTGGGAAGCTGTTCGATGAGTTCCCCCTCCACCTCAGCGAAAGCTGTCACCACCCGGATACGCCGTCCGACCAGGTCCACCCGACCCACGCGCAACGCGGCGGCCTCGTTCCAGCGCAGCCCCGTGTAGGCGAGGAGCATGATCAACTGCCGGTTGACGTGCGCGGTCGCCGTGGCCTGGTCGTAGCGGGTGCGCAGTGAACCGGCCGCGTTGGCCAGTGCCTCCACCTGGGCGTGGTCGAGGTAGACGTGTTCGGCTTCGGAGGACTTCGGGAGGGGAACGCCCCGCGCCGGATTGGCGGACAGCCGCCGGGGCACGCACCACTGCAAGACCATCGACAGCACCCCGTGCGCCCGTCTGGTCTGCGAGGCCCCGAGGTTCGCGCCGCCCTGTTCCCGCGGCTTCTGGAGCCCGGCCACCCACACGGCGACGTCCTCCCCGTGGATTGCCGAGAGCGGGAGATCCGCCCAGCGGGGGAGGACGTGCGAGTCAAGCAGAGAACGGTACTTCCACCAGGTGGACCGTTTGATGTCGGTCCGGGTGCTCAGCCACTTCTCAGCCATCTGCCCGAGGGTGACCTTCGCGGCCGAGGGGTCGCGGTAGGAGCCTTCGTGCAGGCTGTTCTCGATCTCGGTCTGCTTCTTCTCGGCGTCCGGCTTCTTCTTGAAGGTCCCGGCGCTCTTCATGCGGCCGGCCGGATCGTAGTAACGGACCATCCACCGGGCGGGAGGGGTCCGCTTGGCCTCCTTGGCCTTCTCCACCGCTTGGACGTACGCCTTGTCCTTGGTGCGGTCGTAGACCCATGCACGAGCCATCGGGGGTTGCCTTTCCAGGTAGGGGAGCGGTCAGCGGGAGGTGACCCACGCCAGGACTTCTGAGGGCACGTAGCGGACGTAGCGGCCGATGCGGTGGGACGGGGGCCCGTCGCCCTTGTAGCGCCACTCGTAGAGGGTCTTGGCGGGCACCCGGAGGTAGGACGCGGTGTCGGTGACCGACCACAGGCCCGTCTCCGAGGTGGAGCGGGGTCCGGTGGGGGTGGTCGCGGTGCTCATGCGGCCCTCGTTTCGTCAGTTGCCGAAGAGTCGTGTTGGCGTGCGGCGTCGAGTTGGGTTCGGCGTTTGAGCGCTTCGCCCACGGCGCGCAGGAGGCGTTGTTCTCGGGGCGCGACGTCGGGGTCGGTGGGGCGTGCGAGTTCCCAGGCGAAGTCTCCGGAGTTGACCGAGGCCAGCACCGGAGGACGCGGGCGTTCGTTCTCGCCCTGGTCCTCGTTGGTGGGGTCGACTCCGAGGGTGTCCAGGACCCAGGCCAACCGGTCCGCCTTGTGATCGGCGAGGGTCTTGCCGGACCACTTCCGGGAGACCAGGACGCGGCGTCCGGCGTATCCGAGGTGTTCGCGTCGGTGGGCTTTGGAGCGGCAGAACCCGGGGCGCTGACCGGCTTTGGGGTCTTGGGGTTGGATGCCGTAGCGCAGCCAGTTCGAGCACCGAGGCGAACAGGGTTCAAAGCGGAGGGTTTCCATGAGCCGGTCCACGTGCTGTTCCTGCCGGGTCGTCTCGGCCGCGTGGCAGTCCGCGATGTCCTTGGTCAGGTACTTGGCCAGGTAGCGCACACACCGAGCGGCGTCCTCGGTCCCAGCCACGACCCCCTTGGCGTCGACCTGCTTTCCGAACCGCACCACGTGGAAGGGTTCCGGATCGGGGTCGGTGTCGATCTCGTCCAGCGCTTCATCCCAGGTCGGGAGGACTTCCCCGGTCGTCATGTCGACATAGCCACCTATGGATTCCTCCCACACCGGCAGGTGTTCGCCCTCGTATCGGACGGTGTCTGCGGCGGGCCACCAGACTTGGTGGTAGGTCGCGGCGGCGATCTGACGTAGCTCAGCCCGGGGCAGAGTTCCACGGGTGGCCATGTGTAGATGTGGAGCCAGGCGCCGTTGGGGTTCGACGGCGGCGAAGTACTGGACGTCGAATCCGGCGACCCGGCGGAGGTTCTGCACGAAGCGGTCCACGAGCTTGGAGAAGTGCAGGGTGTCCCGGGCGGCTCGCCGGTAGTCGTAGGTCGAGAAGTCGACAGGGGTGCCATCGGAACGCACTCGCCCGTAGGAGTCCAGCGTCAGGGTCAGGAACAGCGAGGGGCGGAACACCTTCCCGGAGCCGGGGTCGGTGAACGCACGGCCGACCGTCTTCCTGGTCATGGGTCGCTTGGGCAGGTCGGGGGCGTCTTGGCGGCGTTTGGTGGAGCGGACCCGACGCGGCCCCGACTCGGAAGAAGCGGAGCGGGTGACCGATCCTCGTAGCCCGGAGGCGGTGATCTCTTCGTCCAGGTCCGCGATGGCAGCGTCCAGGGCGGAGAGTTGTTCGGGTTCAGCGGCCCCGGTCGCGGCGAGCCTGTCGCGTTCGGCTGCGACCATGGCCCGCTGTTCCACCCAGCCTTGCTGCTGTTCTGTGGGTGGGTCAGGCTCTACGACGGGTTCGGTGGTCAGGTGCCAGCCCTCTTCGCACTGGGACCGGCGCAGGGAGCGTTTCCTCTTTGCGCAGGCCGGACACCGCGATTCCAGGGTGGAGCCGCAGGGGACGTCGATCACCTCGGTGGCACCGGTCGCGATGTTCATGCGTCGAAGAGAGACCGGTCGGATGCACACGCCGTGGTCGGCGGCGACCTGTTCGGCCACCTCACGGGCCAGGGGTTGCGCGAGCCGTTCGGCGCGGGTGGACTTACCGGTAGGAGTCGGCATCAGCGCCACCCCCACAACCACAGAGCGGGAGCCCCCACCTCATGCAGCTCAAGAGACCACGGGTGCGGTACCTCGTCCTGACCATCAGCATGGTCGCGCTCTACGTGGCGCTGATCCTGGTCGAACCCGCCTTCACGAACCGCACCATGTCGGGGACGTCCTTGATGGTGTGGTCGGTGTGCCTGGTCATGGCCATCGTGATCTACCGGTTCGATCGAAAGCGGTATAGCGTGCATCAGGCCGTCCCACCGCCCGAGGAAGAGCCCACCGCGTAGCTCTCAGCCATGGTGGTGATGTCGTCATCGCAGACGAACGCGGCCCGTACCCGTACCGGGGATGGCGAGGTCTCCAGGCGGACGTAGGCCACTCCGGGAAGGGTGGGGTCGATCAGGTGCGCCTCAGCCCCGCGTTCCCTGGCCCCTTCTCCGAGGACCATGTCCACCTGTGATGCCTCATCCAGGCGAAGGGCGATCTTGTCGGGGAAGAGGTTGCGCAGGTTCAGGACCTCCTTGCGGGGGTCTTGGAGGGCGGCCAGGACGCAGAAGCCGACCGAGCGTCCTTGTGAGGTCAGGGTGGCGATGGCGTTCTCCGAGCGGCGGCGGACGTCACGGTCGGGGTGGTAGGCGGTCAGGAACGCGACTTCGTCCAGGACCACGACCACGAACGGATCAGCCGTGGTCGGAGTGTGCGAGCGCTGCTTACCCGCATACCGTTCGGCGCGTTCCTGCATCTGCGCCACCGCGAGTTCGAGCAGAGCCACCGCGGATTCCCCCGTGTCGGCGTAGCGGGAGAACAACTCTCTCCCGTAGGCGAGTTCCATGCGTTTGGGGTCGATCCCCCACACCTGCGCGGACCCGTCAGCGATGGCGGGGAGCATGGCCCGGATAGCGGACCACAGCACGGAACCCTTCCCGGCACCGGTGACGCCGACGACCAAGACGTGGGTTCCGTGCAGGCGGAGTTTCCACAGGGTGCCGTCCTCACGCTTGCCCACCGGGAGCGCCGCCAGGTCGGGGCACTCGGGGACTGGGAGTGCGTCGAGGGGTTCGGCGAGGGTGTCGTGTCGAGGGAACTCCAAGGTGATGTCGCGAGGCCCGTTGACGGTGACGCGGCAGGAGGGTGCGGCGAACCCGTGCGCCAACTCGATGACACGGTGTTCGAAGTCGGTCGGGGAGGTTCCGGCGACCAGGGAGACGCGGACGTGGTCGGCCCGGTCGTTGCAGCGCACCGAGCGGATGCGGGGCAGGTAGCGGCGTTCCTGGTAGGACTCCGCCAACCCGGAGATCACCAGCACGGGTTGCCAGTGCCTGCGGTACACGACCAGGTGTCGCCACCAGGCCAGCAGCCGCCACGTGACGCAGTACCGGTACGAGGTCGGCCAGGTACGCCACCACACCAACGAGACGACAGCCAGGCCCCCGGCCAGGGCAGCGAGGCCGACCCATCCGAAGAACCACCAGGACGCGGCCACGAAGGTGGACGAGGTGACCATGACGGGGAAGCGGAACGGCAGCGACACCACCAGGCGCACCAGCAGGTAGATCCAGGAGCCCAACACGACGATGCCGGGAGTCTCCACGATCGGAGTCGTCCACCGAACCCCCTGAGCCGGGGTCGGCAACGTGGGGGAGGACTGAGAGGCCCCGATCTTGGGTTGGCGCATCATCACCGGCCACCCCAGTTCAGAGCCTCAGCAGCGGCGATCTCCGCCCAGAGCAGGTCGGAGTCAGCACGAGCGCAGGCAGCGAACCGGGCCGCGTCGGGGTTGCCGTCCCGCTCAGCGATGGCGGCGAAGATCCGGGACTTGAAGTCGAAGAACTCCGCCCGCTCCGCCTTGGTCGTGCGCGGCTTGTCGTAGGCGGCCAGGAACACCCGCACCAGCTCAGGGCCGGACAGGCAGGACAGGTCTTCGGGAATCTGGGACATACTGGGGGCACCTCTTCTGAGATTTCGCAGTCCAGCAGGGGGTTAAAGGGGCGGCCGAGGTGTTCCAGCACCAGGCCGCCCCGTCATGTGTCCAGGTCAGGCAGCGTCCTTCACCTGCGACTTGGCACGGCCAGCAGAACCGGGGGTCTTCACGCCCCGAGCCCGCAGGGAGTAGGCCACCCGGGGACGACGACCCGAGTCGTCCACGTAGGGCATGACCGCCATCGCTTCGAACTCGATCGGGCGAAACGGCAGACCGGGAACCTCGTCCGGCAAAGTGGGGCACACGTTCGCGGCGACCTTGACCTTCACCGACTTGGCCTTGCCCCGCGCTTCGGGGTCAGCGTCGATCACGTCCACCGCCCACAACGGCAGCCCCGAGTCCTTGTCCATCTGCGGACGCTTGGTCTCAAAGTCCGTGATCGCTTCCACCCCCAGCGCGAACGCACCAGCGGGGAAGACCACGTCGAACGCGACCGGCAACGCACCCTGAATAGCCATCTGATCAGCCTCTTCTCATAGTTCATGCAGGTCAGAGTCTCGGTTGGGATCACTCTCGATCCCTCAAGCCAAGGAATCGATACATGTATAGCATGTATCGAAGGTGGTGGCCAGGGATCACCGGACACCGTGGTCTGCTGTTGTCCTCCTCGCCCCACTGGGGAGGGTTGTCGGTACGGTTCCACTGTGCCCCGCAGGGCCGGGACGGGATCACTACATGGCTGGACGTGTTCAGGACGTCTCGATACTGTGAGCGCGTCCCCACCCGTCCGAACGAACTCCGAGGTCCATGGCGAACGAGAGGTTGCGAGCCGCGCTGCTCCAGCGTGCTGCCACCCCCGCCGATCTCGCCCGCCACATCGGGGTGGACGCCAAGAGCGTGGAGCGCTGGATCACCCAGGGACGCACCCCCTACCGCAAGCACCGATTCGCGGCGGCGACGTACCTGGGTGTCGAGGAGAACTACCTGTGGCCGGAGGCCCTGCCACCCGAGCAGCACAAGGCCGCTTCCCAAAGCGAGATCGTCGAGATCTATCCACACCGGTGGACCGTGCCCACGGACCTGTGGAAGCGCTTGTTCACCGAGGCAGAGCAGGAGATCTCCGTCTTGGTGTTCAGTGGGTTCTTCATGGCTGACGATCCGAGCATGATCAAGCTGTTGGCCGACAAGGCCAAAGCCGGTGTTCGGGTGCGGATCATGCTGGGTGACCCCGACAGTGAGGCGGTTGCCCAACGGGGCCGAGATGAGGGCCTGGACGAGTTGTTCGCTTCCAAGATCAGGAACGTGATCGTGCTCTACCGGAGCCTTCGCCAGGTCGAGGGCATCGAGTTCCGCCTACACGGGACGACGCTGTACAACTCGATCTACCAGGCCGACGACCAGATGATCGTCAACACCCATGTCTACGGCGCCATGGCGTCCGAGGCCCCGGTGTTCCATCTGCGCAAGATCCCCGGTGGTGACATGGTGAGCACCTACCAGGAGAGCTACGAGAAGGTCTGGCAACTCGCGTCCCCGCTGGACTGAGTAAGGTCGCACGCATGGGCAAGCGGATTGACTACTACAACGACCCCCAGGCCCCGGCCGCCAACAGCCTCGTCCCATCCGTGAACGTGTTTGTGGTCAACGACCACGACGAAGTCCTGATGATCCGCCGCAGCGACAACAACAACTGGGCCGTGCCCGGTGGCGCGGTGGACCTGGGCGAATCCGTCCCGGAAGCCGCGGTACGCGAGACCCTGGAAGAGACCGGCATCCACTGCGAGATCACCGGGATCAACGGGATCTACAGCGACCCGAAGCACATCATCTTCTACACCAGCGACGGCGAGGCCCGCCAAGAGTTCTCGTTGGTCTTCACCGCACGCCCGGTGTCCGGCGAACCCACCCCGAGCGACGAGTCCAAAGAAGTTGTGTGGGTGCCCAAGGCCGAGCTTGCCGGGTACCGGATGGACCGTTCCATGCGCCTACGCGTGGACCAGTTCCTCACCGAAGGCCCCACCCACATCGGGTGAGCGGTCAGCCCACCTCGGCCAGGCGCTGTTGCACCGAGCGCACCGAGGCCGTCAGCAGTGGTGAGGACCGGGAGATGGACCGGTGCACCAGGTGCTCGGGCGGGTAGCGGTTCAGGATCTCCGACAACCGGCGCTCCACCGCCAAGTGGTTCCCGTCCGGGCCGGTGGTCATGTCCGAGTAGGTGAGTGCGTCCAGCAGATCATCCCGGGGCGGAGCGAACTCGCCCTTGAGCACGTCCACCAGCCCCCGTTCCTCGGCTTCCACCACCGCGCAGGAGTGGTAGGCCACCAGGGACACCAAGGTCTCGTCCGCCTCCTGGACGTCGCGCAGGTACCGGGCACCGTCGAGCGGGTGAAAGCCCGTGGTGGCCAGGTCGGGTGTGTACCCGATGTCGTGCAGCCAGGCGGAGGACTCCACCAAGTCGGCATGTTCGCCGAGCACCGCGCGCAGGGACCACGCCCGTTCGGCTACCCCCTGGGAGTGCGCCCAGCGACGGGGAAGCGGTCCTTCGAGCAGTTCTCGCGCGAGATCCCGCGCCCAGTGAACATGTCCCACATGCACCAGGCTAGCGGGAGCCCTCTCCGTCCCCAGCGACGAACCTGCCCTTACCGTGTACGGCGACCACGAGCCCGGTCCCCTCCAGCTCAGAGAGCGCCTGACGAGCCGTCCCCCGCGAGACCCCGTACTGACGCACCAACGCCGCCTCACTCGGGAGCCCGGCACCAGGGGCCAGCTCGCCGCTGGTGATCTGTTTCCGGAGTGCGGCGGCGATGCGTCGGTACTGCGCGGGAGGAGGCCCGTCCTCCAGGGCCGCTTCCCGTTCCTGGGGAGTACAGACCACGCGACCTGTACCCGGCAGAGCCTTGATCAGACGCTCCGACTTCAGTTCAGCCAGAGCCCGACGCACCGTCGTGCGAGCCACCCCGAACTCCTGGCCGAGAGCGGCCTCGGACGGGAGCGCGTCACCTGGAGTCAGGTCCCCGCTGGTGATGCGGGATCGCAGGGCGTCTGCGATCTGGTGGTAGGTCCCCCACGGGGTACGCGGGCTCAAACGGGTTCCTCCAGAACGAACAGGTGGGCAAAACGACGTCTAGACAACTCACTTGGCCAAGTGGGTTGGCAAAGCGATACCGCCAGTATGGCTGGGACATGTACATGACGTCCTGTTGTACATCTCGCATGTACGCCCGCCGATGCCGACCAGGCCCGAGAGCCTTCCCCTCGGTCAGCATCAGGCGAAGACAGCGTTATCGGCCCACGGTCGGCCCTGCCCCCTCCAGCCCTCCGCCGGAGAGGTCGGGACGGAACCGGCTTTCGGTGACCTGATCTTCCGAACCACGCGAGCGACCGATGCCGCTTGGTGGATGCATGAGTTGGTGGGCGAAGGTCTCCACGTCCTCTTCGATCAACGTGGGTGCATGTGTGCACTCGGGATCTCTCGTGGTCGCCACCCACAACCCGCCATTGCGGCGGATCGTCCACTCCCGCGCGAACTGACGTTGGAGAAGGAGCAACAGCGTCGTGGGGCGTTCCTCAGCCGTCATGACGCCATCACCTCCGTGCGAGAGATTTCCAGCAGCAGTTCCAGCCCAAGCCAGGATTGGTCAACCAGTTCCACCACACGATGCTTCTCGGCATGCAGGACGTAGGGCCGAACCACACAGGCCAGGGGCGCGACGGGGTGAGCCGGAGGGGGCGGGGTGAACGGCAGTGGCTTGCACGGTTCAGGCCGCACGGCCCGCAGTGTCGTAGGCCTTCGCTCCCGACTGCGTGGGATCAGGTTCCGCATGGTCACCTCTCTTCAGGTCAGGTGAAGCTCGCGGCGAGATCGCAGGATGTGCCGGAGCCCTCTTCCATGCGGAAACGATGCTCTGAGTGAGCGGACATGTGTACCACGTATTGGACAACTGGAGGGACGTCTAGGGACGTCTTCTGTTATCGTCAGGTTCCCGTACCCCGGAGGGCACCGCCGTGAACGTTGCACTGCGCAAGGCACTGACCGCGTCCCAACTCACCGAGACCGACGTAGCCGCACACCTCGACGTGGACCCCAAGACCGTCCGCCGCTGGCTCTCCGGCCAACGCCCCTACCCCCGGCACCGTTGGGCACTGGCCGACCTGCTCAGGTCAGACGAGGGGAGCCTCTGGCCGGAGCAGAGCCAGACAACCGAGGACAGTCCCCCAATCTCCGAGCACGCCCACCGTGTCTACGCGCACCGCTGGCAAGTTCCGCGGCAAGTCTGGTACGACCTTTTCAGCGAAGCGGAACAGGAGATTGGGATCCTGGTCTATAGCGGCCTATTCCTAGCCGACGATGCAGGAATCTTGAAGCTTTTAGAGGACCGCGCGAATAGTGGCGTAAGCATCCGCATAGTCCTTGGAGATCCTGGATCACAGCGGGTGAGGCAACGCGGGCAGGAGGAGAAAATAGGTGAGATCCTTGCATCTAGAGCTGAAAACGCGCTTCTGCTCTTCCGAAAGCTTATCGAAATCGACGGAGTAGAACTTCGCACCCACTCCACCACTCTCTATAATTCCGTCTATCTCACAGAAGGGAGATTGATCGTGAATCAACACGTCTATGGGCTTCCAGCGGCAGAGTCTCCCGTTATGGAAATCGATCGACTCCAGCAATCATCGTTGTACGAAACCTACTTGAGAAGCTTTGAGAAAGTATGGCAGGCGACCATGAATCCCGAAAAATGATCGGATGCATTAACCCAATCGTCTTAACATAACGAGGCTTCTAAATATCCCTCAGAGTGCTAAAGATTTGGTTGATTTGCGCCGCCTCGGAACTCTTGGAGGCACCCCCAGAGCTCAATCTTGAGAAGCTACCCACTTTATCCGAGCTCACCTGCTCCGCTAGGCCGCGTGCTGCAGCATCATCGTAAGTGTGGATACCATTTTGCCGAGCATACTCAAGCATCTCAGGAATAGCGTAATCGTACTCGCCATCTTCGGCTTCCGAAAAAGCCCTATCGATCAATTCCGCTATGGTGAGATCCACGTACTCCGTCACTTCCCGGGGAATCGGAGCGACAATCTGCTGCAGCATGCTCTCTGCGTACGTTGCATTATCCCAGTCACTCATGTCGTCGGCAATGAATTTGGTCGCGCCCAAAGTCACTTTTGCTAAATATTTCTCCATGAAATCGTGTTTGCTCTTAAATATCGCATTTACTAGTTCGACTAGATTTTCGGGGTCGTCCCATCTTCCAATGTACTCACCTGAATCCAGTAACGCCAAGCCGTGCTCCAGCATCCCCGGATCTACGAAAATATCCGAAAGCTTAATTCGCTCAGCCAAGATCATTGCAGTATAGGATGCCTCTTCAGAACTATCCGGATTAGAAAAATGATCCAAGCGTTCCAAGCAAGCAGACTTCAATTCTCTGTCGTTTTTAAAAGATTGACCTTCTGGCGTCTCTATCAGGACGCGTACATTTGCATACTCGCGCAGCGTGGAGGCGGATTTTACTAGATTTACTAAAATCTGACGTTCCCCACGGATTCGTGCCCCCATGTAATCTCGAATCGAAGGGTTATGATACGCAACCGTGCTTTCTCTCCCACGGTCCTGGCCAATAGTCACCATGGAGTTTTCAAGGACTTTAAGCGACCTTCTAAAATCTAAAGGTGAGGAAGTAGCTCCCAGGACGGACCGGTATCTAAAGTAGGCATCCTTTAGCATATTAAGGAGGCAAGGTTGAATAGTTAGCATGATCTCCAGAAGGTGTACGCTTGCCTCGTCTAATTGCTCGGCGACAATATGTTCCCACAATCGCGTCGGGTTCTCCAGGTTTTCAAGAACGAACTTTGCCGGAGTCACGTGTGGATCAAGTGAGGTCAAACGAAAAAGGTCAATCGCGGTAGTTACCAGTCGTGGGTTGAACCCGCGATGATTGATAATTCTTAGATAGGATTCCCTTTCTGAAAATTGCCTTTTTCCTGCCAGGTCCAAACTTGAAAAGTAGACATGATTGTAGAGGATTTTGGCCCGGATAGATGGGGCGTAGTCAGCTAGATTGACCAAGCTCTTCCAAGGATCAAAATCAAACCGCGCCACTGGCTCATACTGAAGTTTTGCCTGTTCAAGGATATAGTCTCTTGTTGTCAGGACAAACTTTTTATTATGTGCGCGACTCACACGACTCAGGGTTTTCAGAATTCGGCTATCTTCGTTCTTCCCAAGCTTTTCATGGGCAGAAGTTTGTCCCAAAAAATCATCATAGAGATAGAGTTGAGGGGCCTCTTCATCCCAAGTATCGTAAACCTCATTTATGTTTTCTGATATCTCTATAATTTCGTACCCTTCCTGCATTGCCTGGATCGCAAGAATGTGGGAGAGAGTAGTCTTTCCGATGCCTGGGAGTCCAGAAATTATACAGACATTTCTTTCTTGAAGTAAATCCTGAGCTCGACGGAGGCTGGGATTCTCTACGTAGGTTAGAGTTGCCTCTTCAATCTCCTCACGCAAAAAGCTTGACCTCAGGAGAACGCCCTTGGAAAGTAAAGTCTGAAACACTGAAGAACTACTCAGCCACAACCTAAGATGTCGCCTTACAATATCACTCCTCCTTCCAAGGAGAGAAACTATCTCACTCAGGCCGATTATGTCGGATGGGTTTTTTATATAGGGATCGAATGCTTCCATAATTTTATCTTTGGAACCTGGGGTCAGTGGGCATGTCGTGATCAAAATATAGCGATCGGGGTCTTGTGCACGTACCTTTGGCAGCTCCTCCTTCTTGAGCTTGCTGATTAATGTCCCCCTCGTGCTCTTTGGCCAATGCTTGCATTGTGCTATTATTTTGTTTTCCTTATTGAAAAAGTACCGCAAGTCTATTCCACCGTCAGGTCCAGGTGTGAATATCTCAAAGGGCAGAGAGAGGGTCTCTTGCAGAATGTCCTGGCAAAGGACCTCAAAGTCAAAATCAGTCAACCTTCCCAGGTCGAAATGATCCATTTCTTCTCTCGTTTCTTCTGTGTTCTTTGCCGAGTTGGGCTGTATGGGATCAAGGCGACGGCGCGAGCGCCGTCGCGGCGGCCTCTGGCCGCTGCTCGGGCTGCGGGCTGACGCCCGGTCCCGAGCGCGGCCGAAGGCCGTGCTGCTTGCCATACTGACGTCGGCTAGCGACCAACGGTTGCCGTTCCGAGACAATCGGCTGATGACGTGCGGGGTTCCGAGGCACCCGATAGCGGACAGGGCTGTCTTGGGCCGCTGTCCCTGTCGCTATCGGGCACCTCGGCCGAGAAGTGTGGTTGCTGGCGCTCTGTGGCTGATGGAGCTTGGCGGGGGAAAGGCAGCCCGGCGCGGCGCCGCTGGGGTCTCCCTGCTTCGCCTCCGCCCGAAACTGCGAAGAAGCGTGAGCGCCAGGAGCAGAGGGCACCGTCCGCCGCGATGCAGATTCAGTGCAGATGACTCCGGGGAGCCGCCGGAAGCAGTGGGAAGCCGCCGGGGCTCACGCCCAGGTCACAAGCGGATCTGTCGGCTTGTCGACAGGTCGACGCTCGCCCCCGGGAGATCAGAAGGTTGGGGGTTCGAGTCCTCCCGAGTGCACCACCTTGAGACAGTGGAGACGATGCCCGGACCTGGAGACAGGTACGGGCATCGTCTTGTGTTGTCCCGTACCCCGTGCCCGAACCGCTCACGCAGCTCGGGCGGCTTCTTTTGTGGGCGGGGGGCCTCGTGCGGGTGCCGCCGGGCCGAGGGTGTCGGGCACCGGCCGCGTGTCGGGTCGACGGACTAGCGTTCGTCGTCTCGGTCGGCGGTGGTCACGCTGGTGAACCGCGTGGAGCCGAGCACCGAGAGCAGTCGCAGTTTCTCCGCCTCGGCGCCGCGCGGGTGAACCGACAGCACGACGAGCGTCTGGGACTGGTCCTCGCTGAAGAGCGCCTGGCAGTCGAAGCGGATCGTTCCGACCTCGGGGTGGACGAGGACCTTGTGGTCCTCGAACCGGTGGGCCACGTCATGGTCCGCCCACAGCCGCGCGAACTCCGGGCTGCTCCGTTCGAGTTCGCGGGCGAGGCGGGCGGCGGCGGAGTTCGCTCCCCGACGAGTGACGGCGATGCGCAGGGAGGCCACGAGTGAGCGGCCCTGGCGCTCCCGGTCCTCGGGCGGGTACACGGCCCGTTCGCTGTCGGGTCGCGTGAACCAGCGGTGGATACCGCTGCGGTCGTCGCCCGAGAACCGACTCCAGTCCCCGAAGAGCGCCACCGCCAGCGAGTTCTGCGCCAGGGGCTCGGCGATGTCGGAGACGACGAAGGCAGGGGTCGCGGAGAGGTTGTCCAGGACCCGCAGAAGAGCGGGTGAGACGTGCGAGGTTCCGGAGACCCGGTCCGGGGCGTTGTGCCCGGCCAACCGGTACAGGTGGTCCCGCTCGTCCAGGCTCAGGCGGAACACGCGTGCCAGGGCGTCCAGCATCGACGTGCTCGGCTCACTGCCGCTGCCGCGCTCCAGGCGGCTGTAGTAGTCGACCGACATCGCGGCCAGCTGCGCGACCTCCTCGCGTCGCAGTCCCCGCACCCGCCTGCGCGCGCCGGCGACCACGCCCACGTCCTCCGGGCGCAGGCTCTCCCGGCGCGACCGCAGGAACTCGGCCAGCCCAGTTCTCTCCATGGGAGACACTCTCCTCCGCCGCGCCACCCGTATCCAGGCCCTGCCAGGGCACGGTTCCACATGTCCTGGATGTGCCCCCGCCACGACCCTAGGTTTCCTGAGTGAACACCACCGGCGGCCGCGTCGTCGTTTCCGGACGCTTCCGAAACCGGCTGTGGCCAGGTCGGATCTCGCGTCGCCCAGCGCGAGGAGGTCGGCCCTCGGGAACCACCCTCGCGGACGCGGTCCCGCCGTTCCCCGAACCAGAGAGCAGACGAGGACATGAGTGTGAAGTGGACAGCGGCGCATCTCCCCGACCTGACCGGCAGGACCTTCGTCATCACTGGCGCCACCGGCGGGATCGGCCTGGTCGCGACGCGCGAACTCGCCCTTGCCGGAGCCGATGTCGTCATGGCCGTGCGCGACCCGGCCAAGGGCGCGCGGGTGGCCGACACCTTCGGCCGCGGCCGCGGCCGGATCGACGTGCGGCGGCTCGACGTCGCGAGTCTGGAGTCCGTCCGGGCGTTCGCCGACTCCTGGACCGGCCCCCTCGACGTCCTGATCAACAACGCCGGGGTCATGATGGTGCCCTACGCGAGCACCCACGAGGGTCTGGAGAGCCAGACGGCCACGAACTACTTCGGCCCGTTCGCGCTCACGAACGCGCTGCTCCCGCACGTCACGGACCGCGTCGTCCACGTGGCGTCGCAGCTGCACCGGTTGGGTACCGTCCGCCCCGACGACCTCAACTGGCAGAAGCGCGAATACGACCCCTGGAAGGCCTACTGCGACTCCAAGCTCGGCCTCCTGCTGTTCTCCCACGAGTTGCAGCGCAGGCTCGACGCCGTCGGCAGCCCCGTGCGGTCGGTCGTCGCGCATCCGGGGATCGCCAGGACGAACCTGGTCAGCCACGTCGGTGGTGTGGCGGGCTGGCTCAACGGTCTGGCGCGGCCCCTGCTGAACGACGCCGAGCACGGCGGGCTCCCCACCCTGTTCGCCGCGACACAGGAGGTCGGCGGCAACGCCTACGTCGGCCCCGACGGGATCGCCAGCGTCCGGGGCTATCCGAAGGTGCGCAGGGCCTCACGGTCCGCGCGCGAGCCGGAGTCGGCCGCGGCCCTGTGGGACGCCACGGTCCGGATCGTCGGTCCGGAGTTCTCCTTCGCGCTCGACCGGCCGAGCTGACCCCACACCGGCCGATGCCTCCGGGCGGTTCTCCCGTTCCCTCCGAGAGAGGCCGGGTGACGGGAGGGGCCCGGGCTCAGCGGCGCGGGCGCCGTCGTCCACGGGGCGTCTGCGCGCGTGCGCGCTCCTGCGGCACGGTGGACCGCACGGTCACCGGCAGGCCCGAGGGTTCGCGCGCCCCGGTCACCTCGGCCAGCTCCGGGGTGTCCGCTCCGGCGCCCAGGGTGCGCGGTTCGATCCGTGCCCTGCCGACCAGACGGGTCATGTCGCGGCGCTGGGCGGGCATCACCAGGGTGACCACGTTGCCGGACTCGCCGGCCCGGGCGGTGCGCCCGCCCCGGTGCAGGTAGTCCTTGTGGTCGGTGGGCGGGTCGATGTTCACGACCAGGTCCAGGCCGTCCACGTGGATACCGCGTGCCGCGACGTTGGTCGCGATCAGTGCCGTGACGTCGCCCCGCTTGAACTGGTCGAGGGTGCGGGTGCGTTGGGGTTGGGTGCGTCCGCCGTGCAGGGGCGCGGCGAGCACTCCGTTGGCGAGCAGGTGTGCGGCCATCCGGTCCACCGCGCGCTTGGTGTCGAGGAACATGATCACCCGGCCCTGTCGAGCGGCGATCCTGGTGGCGACCGACCTCTTCTCACCGGGGGAGACGTGCACGACGTGGTGCTCCATGGTGGACACGGCGCCCTCGGACAGGTCGACCGAGTGGACCACCGGGTCCTCCAGGAACCGGCGGACCAGCTGGTCGACGTTCCGGTCCAGGGTGGCGGAGAACAGCATGCGCCGCCCACTCTTCGGTACCACCTGGAGGATCGCGGTCACCTGGGGCATGAAGCCCATGTCGGTCATCTGGTCGGCCTCGTCCAGGACGGTGGTCTCCACCCGGTCCAGCACGCAGTCGCCGCGCTCCATCAGGTCGCGCAGCCGTCCCGGGGTGGCCACGACCAGGTGGCTCCCCTGCTGAAGGGAACGCGCCTGCCGGTGGAGGGGCATGCCGCCCACGACGGTGGTGGTGCGCACCCCCACCGAACGCGCGTAGGGCTCCAGGGATCCGGCGACCTGCTGGGCCAGCTCCCGGGTGGGGGCCAGGACCACGGCCAGGGGGCGCCGCGGTTCCGCGCTGCGACCGTCGAGGCTGGCGAGCAGGGGCAGGCCGAAGGCCAGGGTCTTGCCGGAACCCGTCCGGCTACGGCCCAGCACGTCGCGTCCGGCCAGGGAGTTGGGCAGGGTCGCCGCCTGGATGTCGGACGGGGTCGTCAGCCCTTGGCGGGCCAGGGTCCGCTTCAGGGCCGAGGGCATGTCCAGTGCCTCGAAGGAGTCCACGGGCGGCAGGGCCGGGGTGACGGTGACGGGGAGCGCGAACTCACCGGAGGGGCCCGCGTTGCGAGGGCGGGCGGAGCCGCCGGGACGCTGTCGACCGTAACTCCGTGCCGGTCGGGCACGGTCAGTGGTGGGGTGGGGATGGCTCATGAATGGCCTTTCGCCGTCGGAGTTCGCCGGGCGGGAGGCCTCACGGCCTCACAGAGAAAACCGGTGACACCGGATGAATGAAATCTGTACGCCCGACTGGAGGATTTCCGGGGCGAGTGGAGATGGTTTGAGAATCGGCGCGCGTGAAACCGGGCGCGGGAAAACAAAAAGACGGGGTCCGGCTCCTGGAGGGCGGACCCCGTCACGGGGGGAGTCGCCTCCCCCGGATCAGGCTTAGCGCAGCGTGATGTTCTCGGCCTGGGGGCCCTTGGCCCCGGCGACGGCGTCGAACTGCACGGACTGGCCTTCCGACAGCTCACGGTAGCCCGTGGCCTGGATGTTCGAGTAGTGGGCGAAGACGTCGGGGCCGCCACCGTCCTGCTCGATGAAGCCGAAGCCCTTTTCGCCGTTGAACCACTTGACTGTACCGGTGGCCATGATGGCACCTCTCGCTCGACAATGAAGAAAACCGCAGATGACGATTTTCCCGTCACTGCGGTGATCTCCTATGGAAGTGAGGTTCCATGGGGCCACTACTGCAACTCGTCTGACAGTAGCACAGAAAATTCCATTATCCCGATTATCTGGTGTGCCACGTGGCGTCAGAAAGAGTGGTGCGGAAAAGAGGGGGTGCACTGGGAGTCGTCGATCCGGTTCTCATGGGCCCCGTCGCGCGTTCGCCCCCGGGAGCGGCGCGAGTCACGACGGTGCGGCCCGTCGTGACCCACCGCTCAGGCCGGGGCGGGGACGGCGGTCGGCAGCCGGACCCCGGCGAGCTCCTCCAGCTGGCGCCACACCGACTCCATCGTGTCCGGAGGGGGCGACTGGGTCAGCGGGTTCGGGGTCAGGCGGACCGGCGGCCCCTTCACACCGCCGCTGGGGGAGTAGAGGTCGCCGCCCTGGGCCCGTGGGTCGGTGAGGGCGCGCAGGGCGGACCAGGCCGCCGCGTCCTTGCCCTGGGCCCACAACGTGTAGGGGTTGCGCTGGAAGGGGACCGTCTCGTCCCGGATGCCCGGGCGGCGCGGTGTCCGGGCGTCCACGCCGACCCCCGGGCGGGAGACCAGGGAGGCCACCGGCGCACTCGAGGCCCGCAGCCGCCGGTCGAGTTCGTAGGCGAACATCTCCGTGACCGCCTTGCTCCGGGTGTAGGCGCGCACACCGACGCGGGAACGGGCCCGCACGTCCCGGACCCCTGCGCGCAGCAGATCCACGAACGACGTCGAGGTGTGCACGATCCTGGCGGTTCCGCCGTGCCTTCGCGCGGTTCGCTCCAGGTGCGGGAGCGTCCCCGCCACAAGGCCCACGTTCGCCCGTACGTGGGTCGCCAGGAGCGTCGACAGGCCGTCGGCGGTCCGGTCGGCGGCGCGCAGCGCCATGGACCCGCCGTTCAGCAGCAGTCCGTCCAGACGTTCGTACTCCGCGAGTCGTGAGACGACCGCGGCCGTCGACGCCGGTGCGGCGAGGTCCAGGAGCAACGAGCTCAGGTTCGCGTCCGGTGCCTGCTCGCGGATCGCGGCCTCGGCGGTGCGCAGGCGTTCGGGCGAGCGCCCCGCGAGCACGACGTGCGCTCCGGCGGCGGCGAGTCGTTCCGCCGCGAAGTACCCGATGCCCGCGGTCGCCCCCGTCACCACCAGCGTGCGTCCGTGCTGCTCGGGCAGCACTTCGGTGTCCCAGTCCATGGTGCCTCTCCCTTGAATCGGATGAACTATCCGCTTACTGTAACAGCAAACGGATGGCTTATCCGATTCAAGTAGGATGCCCTCATGAACGCACTGCGCGCTGACGCCGCCCGGAGCCGGGAGCGCATCCTGGAGGTCGCCCGGCGCAGCGACCCCAAGGACCTGCGCCTCAACGAGATCGCCCGTGAGGCGGGGGTCGGGGTCGGGACCGTCTACCGTCACTTCCCCACGTCCCACGCCCTCGTCGAGGAGCTCACCGTGGAGACGTTGGGCCGACTGCGAGCGCTGACGGCTCAGGCCTGCGCCGACCCGGATCCGGGTCGGGGGTTCGAGGTGGCCCTGCGTGCCGTGGTCGACCTGCACCTGGAGGCGGGCGGTCTCCAGGCGGTCCTCCTCGCCAACGAGGACGTGAGCGAGGAGGTGGCGGCGCTCAAGGCCTCGATCTTCGGGGAGCTCGAGGGGCTTCTCCAGAGGGCGCAGGGGAGCGGTGCGCTCCGTGGGGACCTGACCACGGCCCAGGTCGAGCGTCTGGTCTGCGGGATCGAGCACGCCATCCGGCTGGGGGGCCCGGAGGACCGCGACGTCTTCGTGGACACCCTCGTCGCGGGTCTGCGGCCGACCGCCTCGCCCGCCACCGGGGCGACGTCCACGCGCTGAGGCTCCGTCCGCGCGCCGGGGCCCGCTTCCGGACGCGGCAGCGACGAACGGCCGTCGCTCCGGTGGATCGGCGGACGTGTGAGGGAAGGGGTCGGAGCCTTCGACGGCGGGCCGTGCGGTCCCCGTCGCTCCTCAGGCGCCCCGGTCGGTGGGGTCGCTGGCGCCGGACCGGACGGCGGAGGCCGCCCGGACCGTGCAGGCGGTTCGGGCGGCTTCCGGTGCGGTGCGGCTCAGTCGCTGACCCGGCTCCGGGACTGGTAGAGCAGGTCCTGGTACTCGGGGTGACGCGCGATCCACCCCGCGAAGAAGGGGCAGGTCGCCAGCACCCGCAGGCGCGCGGAGCGGGCCTCGTCGAGCGCGGCGCGGACCAGCGCGGACCCGACCCCACGACCCTCGTACTCCGGGGCCACCTCGGTGTGCACGAACGCGACGAGCTCCGCCGTGCGGATGTACCCCGCGATGCCCGCGACCTTCGTTTCTCCGTCGACGCGGGCCTCGTAGCGCTTCGCTTCGGGGACGTCGTTCACTTCGACCGCCATGGGTCCTCCTTGTGTCAGGCGCGGGAGTTCAACAGCTGCGTCTCCCAGGCGAAGGCGACACCGGTGGCACCACCGTGCTGCTCCAGGACCCCGGTCATGGCCGACACGGTCTCCTCACGGGCCCAGTCGCGCTGCCACTCGCCCGCCACCGCCAGCCAGGTGATCGGCACCACGCCGGCCTGGACCATCCGCCGCACGGCCATGTCGTGGGCCTCCGCCGAGGCACCGCCGGACGCGTCGGTGACCGCGAAGACCTCGTAGCCCTCGCCCGCCGCCTGGATCGCGGGCATCGCCACGCAGATCTCCGTCCAGAGACCGGCGATGACCAGCTTCTTCCGGCCGGTCGCCTTCACGGCGTCGACGACGCGCTCGTCCTGCCAGGTGTTGATGAAGGTGCGGTCGATCGGCTTCTGCTCCGGGAACACGTCCCGCAGCCCCTGGATGAGGTGTCCGCCGCGCTCCTCCAGCACGGTGGTCAGGACGGTCGGGACGTCGAACGCCCTGGCGGCCCTGCCCAGGGCGACGGCGTTGTTGACGACCATCGACGGCTCGTGGCTGTTCAGGTTGGCGAACTGGAACGGCTGGTGGTCGATCAGGAGGAGAACGCTCTCCTCCGGGGTCAGCAGTGCCTGGAGCCCGTTCTTGGGGGTGGTGCTCACGGGGGGTCCCTCTCCACGATGGGTGTGTAGTTGACGCGTCATCCAAATTAGCAGCATTGGTTGATGAGTCAACTATGATCCTCGACCAGGAGGTTGGTGCACCAACCTCCGGTGGTGTCGCGACGGAAGCGAGAGACGATGACCCTCACATCACGGAACTGGCCCGCCCTGCGGGTGTCGGACTGGACCCCCACCCGGGACACCCTGCACATGTGGACCCAGATCGTGGGCAAGATCCGCATGGCCCACGCTCCCCTGGTCAACCACTGGTGGCAGGTGACCTTCTACGTCAGCCCGCGCGGACTGACGACGTCGGCGGTCCCGTACGGCGACGGGGCCTTCGAGATCGAGTTCGACCTCGTCGGCCACCGGCTGGAGGTCCGCGGCAGCGACGGCGGGACGGGGGGCTTCCCGCTGCGTCCGATGACGGTCGCCGAGTTCTACGCCCGGATCCTGGACGTGCTCGGACGGCTCGGGATCGAGGCGCCGATCCGGCCGCGTCCCAACGAGGTCGACCCGGCGATCCCCTTCGCCGAGGACCACGAGCACGCCTCCTACGACGCCGAGGCGGCCACCCTCTTCTGGCGTCAGCTCCTCCAGGCGAACCGGGTGATCGGTGAGTTCCGGTCGCACTTCGTCGGGAAGGTCAGCCCGGTGCACTTCTTCTGGGGAGGGATGGATCTCGCCTGCACCCGCTTCTCCGGCCGGTCGGCTCCCCCGCACCCGGGCGGGGCCCCCAACTGCGGGGACTGGGTCATGGTCGAGGGCTACTCCCGGGAACTGTCCAGCTGCGGGTTCTGGCCCGGTGGCGGCGAGGAGGGCGCCTTCTACTCGTACGCCTACCCCGCCCCCGAGGGCTTCGCCGACCAGCCGGTCGGCCCCGAGGGCGCCTACTACAGCGCCGAGTTCCAGCAGTTCCTGCTGCCCTACGAGGTGGCCCGGGCCGCCCCCGACCCCGACCGGGCGGTCGCCGAGTTCCTCCGCACCACCTACGAGGCCGCCGCGAACCCCGGGCGCTGGGACCGGGCCGCCCTGGAGGACGACCCCCTCCGGTGGGCCGGGGCCTGAACAGACCGGGCGGCGGAGGGCCACTCCTCCGCCGCCCGCAGGTGGGTGAGACGTCAACTTCCTTGTTACGCTGCGTCCATGGACGAGACACCACGTTGGCTGGACGCGGAGGAGAAGGCCGCGTGGGACGGCTTCATTCACATGCAGGAGACGCTCATCGGGCGACTCTCCCGTCTCCTCCAGGCCGACTCCGGGATGTCCGCCTCCGACTACATGATCCTCGTCAACCTCACCGGCACCAGTGACGGGAAGATGCGTTTCCTGGAACTGGCCAAACTCCTGAACTGGGAGAAGAGCCGCATCTCCCACCAGGTGAGGCGGATGACGAAGCGTGGTCTGGTGGCCAGGGAGGAGTGCCCCGACGACGCTCGCGGAGCGTTCATCGTCGTGACCCCGGCCGGTCACGCGGCGATCGAGGAGGCGGCGCCCCTCCACGTCGAGCACGTGCGCCGTCTGTTCGTCGACGCCCTCACTCCGAACCAGCTCAGCACGTTCGCCCGGCTCAGCCAGCGCGTCTCGGACCACATGGAGAAGCAGCCCGACTGAGCCGACCCCCGGGTCGTCGCTGATCCGCGCCCCGCGCGATGATGAGGGATGTCATCCCCCACCGAAGCCGGGAATCCGACCGTGTTCGACATGTTCACCGACGCCGCGAAGCGCGTGGTCGTCCACGCCCAGGAAGAGGGCACGCGGCTCCACCACAGGCGGATGGGCCCCGAGCACCTGCTGCTCGGTCTGCTTCGCGAGGAGGAGGACCTGGCGGCCCGGGCCCTGGGCGGGCTCGGGGTCGGCTACGAGGCGGCCGAGGCGGAGGTCCTCAGGACCATCCCCGCGAGGAAGCGGCCCGTGGACGACGGGCTGCCCTTCTCCCGGGAGACCCGCGCGGCGCTGAGGTACTCCTTCCACGCCTCGGCCCGGCACGGGCACGGCCACCTGGGCACGGAACACCTGCTCCTCGGGGTCCTCTACCGGGACCGCGCGACCGTTCCCGGCCTGCTGCGGAACCTCGGGATCGCACCCGAACGGGTGCGAGGAGAGGTCGAGGACCTGATCGCCGCCATGACGCGGGAGGCCGCCGAGCCGGGGCCGCCCGTCACGAACCCGGCCACCGAAGCGCCCTCCCCCGACTCCGCCCCGGAGTCCCCGTGAGCGGACTCGACCCCGAGGGCCGCCTGAAGCTGGTGATCGCCTGCGTGCTGCTCTTCCTCGGCGGCCTGCTGATCCTGGTGTCCGCCACGCCGCTCACGGGCGATCCGGACCCGACGAACATGCTGGGTGGCGGGGTGATGATGGGGGTCTCGGTCCTGATCTACCTCCTGGTGCTCCGGCGGCGGTGAGGGAGGGACCTTCCGGCGCGGTGGCGTCGGGAACCCGAATATGACCCGCCCCGGTGCGGATTCCCCGAAATCCGAGCCGGGGTTTCTTCACGCGCGGGAAACGACGTCTTGATCCGCGTGAAATCGGGGTCCTGTCGTGTGTTCTCCCGAAGGGCCCACCACGGCACGAACGAACCCCCGGCGGCTCCGGAGCGGCCGGTTCCAACCACGGCGTGACTCGGCGGCTCGAGGCGGCGTCATGACACGCGGGGCGCTACCGCTGACGACGGAGTCGGCGGAGGGGACGCCGAACGACCCCGTCGGCGCCTCCGAGAAGAAGTCTCCTCGAAGGCTGCGCGAACACTCCGTCAGAGCGGGGCGGAGGGGGTGTCTCACCAAAAAATGTACCAGCGTTTGTCGCACATGGTGCGGGGGGTGTTTCCCCTTGTCCGACAGTGCTTCCGGGGTCGGAGTGAGGGCCCGCGAAAGCCTCCCCGGCGCTCGTGGGGACTTGCCACACGGCTCTCACGTGCTAAAACCTAGATGGGTTGGTGTTGCTACCAAACCCATAACGAATCGTTGAGAGGTGGTTCATGCATCTACTTCCCTCCGATACCGAGAAGCTTCTCCTGGCCGTCGCGGGCATGATCGCCCGGGACCGGCGGTCCAGGGGCGTCAAGCTCAACCAACCGGAATCGGTAGCGCTGCTGTCCTGCTGGGTGATCGAGCGGGCTCGTGAAGGAGCCAGAGTGGCCGAGCTCATGCAGGAGGGGCGCACCGTGCTCTCCCGTGAGGAGGTCATGGACGGGGTTCCCGAGATGATCCCGAACCTCCAGGTCGAGGCCACGTTCCCTGACGGACGCAAGCTGGTCACCATCACGGAGCCGATCCAGGCGCGTCCCCATCTCGTCGCCGGTGGCGTCCCGTCCCCGGAGCCGACCCGTCCCGTCCCCGGAGCGACCCCATGATCCCCGGTGAGATTCGTACCCGCTCCGTGCCCCTGGACCTGAACGCCGACCGCGAACGGTTGTCCCTCGTCGTCGTCAACGCCGGTGACCGAGCCATCCAGATCGGCTCCCACCTGCACTTCCCGGACGCCAACCCCGCGCTGCGCTTCGACCGCGAGGCGTGCCAGGGGTTCCGGCTGGACGTTCCCGCGGGCACCTCGGTCCGCCTGGAACCCGGTGTGAGCCGCACCGTCGAACTGGTCGCCCTCGGCGGCCGACGGTACGTTCCGGGCCTCCAGATCGAGGACCTGAGCAAGGAGCCCAGGACCGGCGAACGCGTGCCGCGGACGGTGGTCCCGTTCGGCACCCCCGGCGTCGAGGTCCCCGAACCGGAGCGCGCCTCCGGTACGACGATGCGCGTCGGCGAGGTCGACGCGCACGACGGCGACCCGGCCGAGGTGGTACCCACCGAGGTCCTGCCGGGGGACCAGGACGCGACAGAGGACACTGAGGAGCAGCAACCGTGAGCCGCATCGACCACCGTGAGTACGCGCAGCTGTACGGACCCACGGTCGGGGACCAGATCCGCCTGGGCGACACCGACCTGTGGATCGAGGTCGAGGAGGACCGCACCGTCGGCGGTGACGAGGTCGTCTTCGGCGGCGGCAAGAGCATCCGCGAGTCGATGGGCCAGGGCATGACCCTGCGCTCCGAGGGCGCCCTCGACCTGGTGATCACCAACGTGGTCGTCATGGACCACTGGGGGATCGTCCGGGGCGACGTCGGCATCCGCGACGGCGACATCGTGGCCATCGGCAAGGCCGGCAACCCGGACGTCATGGACGGCGTGCACCCCGACCTGCTGATCGGTCCCGGCACCGACGTCATCGCCGGTGAGGGCAAGATCCTCACCGCCGGCGCGATCGACACCCACGTGCACTTCCTCAGCGAGATCGAGATACGCGAGGCGTTGACCACCGGCACGACCACGGTGATCGGCGGCGGCACCGGCCCCACGGAGGGTTCCAAGGCCACGACGGTCACCCCGGGCGCGCACGCGCTGCGGATGATGCACCGCGCCCTGGACACGTTCCCGCTCAACGTCCTGCTGTTCAGCAAGGGCAGCACGGTGTCCATCGACGCGCTGCAAGAGGACGCCCTGGCCGGGGCGGGCGGCTACAAGGTCCACGAGGACTGGGGCGCGACCCCTGCGGCGATCGACGCGGCCCTGCGCGGCGCCGACGAGTTCGGTCTCCAGGTGGCGCTACACGCGGACTCCCTCAACGAGACCGGCTACGTCCAGCACACACTGGAGGCGATCGCCGGTCGCGGCATCCACGTGTTCCACTCCGAGGGCGCGGGCGGCGGCCACGCACCGGACATCATCATCACCGCCGGTGAGTCGAACGTCCTGCCCGCCTCCACCAACCCGACCCTGCCGTTCACGGTGAACACCGTGGCCGAGCACATGGACATGCTCATGGTGGTGCACCACCTGAACCCGCGTGTCCAGGAGGACCTGGCCTTCGCCGACTCGCGTATCCGCGCCACCACGATGGCGGCCGAGGACGTCCTGCTCGACATGGGCGCGATCGCGATCACCTCCACGGACGCGCAGGCGATGGGCCGCATCGGTGAGCTGATCTGCCGCACGTGGCAGGTGGCTCACGTGATGAAGAACAGGTACGGGCGGCTCTCCTCGGACCTGCCCGCCGACAACGCCCGTGCCCGCCGGTACGTCGCGAAGTACACCATCTGTCCCGCGGTGGCCCACGGCGTCGACCACGTGATCGGTTCCGTCGAGCCCGGGAAGATGGCCGACCTGGTGCTGTGGGACCCGGCGTTCTTCGGTATCCGGCCGTCGGCGGTGATCAAGTCGGGCGCGATCGTCGCGGCTCCTCTGGGCGACCCCAACGGAGCGGTCCCCCTGCCGCAGCCGGTGCTGCTGCGCCCGACCCTGGCCGCGCAGCCGACGTCGGCGGCGGACCTGGCGGTGAGCTTCGTGTCCCCGATGGCGATCGAGGACGGTCTGGCCGAGCGGCTGGGGCTCCAGCGCAGGCTGGTGGGCGTGCGCCCCACCCGGGACGTCACCAAGGCGGACATGCCGAACAACAACGCGCTGCCGAAGATCGACGTGGACCCGGAGACGTTCGCGATCAGCATCAACGGTGAGTTCGTGAAGCCCCAGCCGGTGGACGTGGTACCGCTCGCACAGCGGTACTCGATGTTCTAGGCCGCCGTGTGAGCACTGGACTGGGCACACTCCTGCTGGCCGACGCCCGGCTGCCGGTGGGCGGCCACACCTACTCGGCCGGGCTCGAACCCGCCCTGCTGGACGGCCTCCCGCCGCACCGCGTCCCCGAGTACATCGCGGCCCGCACACGCACGGTGGGCCTGGTGGAGGCGGCCGCCGCCGTCCTCGCCCACCGGGCGGTCGGGGGCGTCACCGCCTCGGCCGTGGACGGGACCGAGGGCGTCGGCGTGGACACCGGAGCCCTGGCCGACGCGCACGAGGCGCTGCTGGCCCGCTCACCGAGCGCGCCGCTCCGGGACATCTCGGGGCTGCTCGGCCGGGGGCTGGTCCGCCTCGCGGACCGCCTGTGGCCCGAGCACCCGGCGGTCAAGGCGCTGCGCACGCTGGGCCGGGCCCCGCAACGGCCGATCGCGCTCGGAGCGGTGGCCGCCGTCATGGGCGCGGACGAGGCGGAGGTCGCCCGGGTGAGCCTGTACGACGACGCCCAGACGGTCGCCTCCGCCGCGCTCAAACTCGCACCCGTCGACCCGGTGGACGCGGCCGGTTGGGTGCTCGGAGCCGAGGGGGTGATCTCCGCGACCGTCGCGGAGGCGCTCGCGGTCCGGGGGACCGACGACCTCCCGGCCCGTACCGCACCCCAGATCGAGGGGTGGTCCCTCGAACACCAACTCAAGACCAGGAGGATCTTCGTTGCCTGAGCAGACCGAAGCCAACGCGGCCGCAGGTTCCACCACCGCCCCCCGTCGCGCGATGCGCCTGGGCGTGGCCGGACCGGTCGGAACCGGCAAGAGCACGCTGATCGCGACCCTGTGCCGTGAGCTCGCGGACGAGCTGAGCATGGCCGTCGTCACCAACGACATCTACACCGACGAGGACGCCCGCCTGCTGCGCGCCGCCGGGGTCCTGCCGGTCGAGCGCATCCACGCGGTGGAGACCGGCGCCTGCCCGCACACGGCCATCCGCGACGACGTCACCCCCAACCTGCTCGCCGTGGAGGACCTGGAGGCGGAGTTCGCGCCGCTGGACCTCGTCGTGGTGGAGAGCGGCGGCGACAACCTCACCGCCACGTTCAGTCCCGCGCTGGCCGACGCGCAGATCTTCTGCCTGGACGTGGCCGGCGGCGGCGACGTGGCCCGCAAGGGCGGGCCCGGCATCGAGCGCGCCGACCTGCTCGTGGTGAACAAGACCGACCTCGCCCCGCACGTGGGCGTGGACGCGGAGCAGATGGTGGCCGACGCCACCAGCTCCCGCGGCGGACTCCCGGTGCTGGCCCTGAGCCAGAGCGACGACGTCTCCATCAGGGCCCTCGCCGGGTGGGTGCAGCAGGTGCTGGCCGACTACCGCGCGGGCCACCACGTGCCGCGCGACCCGGGCCCGATGGCCCCGCACTCCCACGCCGACGGCACCACCCACACCCACGAGGGTGACGGGCACGGCCACGAGCACGGATGAGCGAGACCGTCGCGGCCCGCGTGACCGTCGAACGGGTCGGCGGGCGGGTGCGCCTGACCGACCTGGCGGGGGGAACGTACCTGCGGGCCCAGCCCCTGGGCGTCCGGGGCGACACCGCCCGGGTGGCCCTGCTGGGGACCTACGCGCTGCTGCTCGCCGGGGACGACCTGCGAATGGAGATCACCGTGGGCCCCGGCGTGTGGCTGGAGCTGGTGGAGCCGTCCGGGATGGTCGCCTACGACGCCCGGGGAGGCGCCGCGAGCTGGCGGGCCGACCTGAACGTGGCGGACGGCGCGTGCCTGGTGTGGCGCGGCGCGCCGTTCGTGGTGACCGCGGGCGCGGACATCACCCGGGAGACACGGGTGCGCCTGTCCGGCTCGGGCCGGGCACTGGTGCACGAGACCCTGGTCCTGGGGCGCAGCTACGAGTCGTCCGGGGGGCCGCTGCGTTCGGTCACCCGGGCCGACGTCGACGGTCGTCCGCTCCTGGTGGAGGACCTCGACCTGCGGGATCCGCTGCTGTCCACAGCCCCCGGGGTCATGGGCGGCAACCGGGTGCAGAGCTCGACCTTCCTGCTCGGCGCCCGCCCGGAGCGGTCGGTGGGCGTGCGGGAGACCCTGTTGCACGGTCCCGGCGCCCTGGCCCGGGCGGTGGCGGAGCACGCCCACGAGGCGGACACGCGGGTCGCTGACTCCTGGGAGCGGTGGCGGGCGGAGTTCGCCGATCCGGCTGGGTACGAGGGTGCGACGGAGGACGTGTTCGCCTGAGGCCGCACGGACCACGAGGTACCCGGATCACGCGGGGCCGGGGAGCGTCCCCCGGCCCTTCCCCGTGTCCGGTCGGGGGAGTGGTCTGACGGTGCGGTGTCGGAGGTGTCGGCCAGCGGGTCTCTCGCCCGGTCGGCCGGGTTCTCCGCGACGGTCCGTGCCGAGCACCAGCGGGCCGCTCGGTCGCCCACGCAACCGGTCACTCCTGGCCAGGATCCGGTCGGCTGGTGAGGCGACCGGTCAGGGTCATCAGGACCGGCCCCGCCATGATCCCGCCCCAGTCGTTCTCGTCCGGCTTGAACAGGGACAGCAGGGCGACGTGCAGGGTCTGGTTCTCCGGTCGGGGCGGGACCCCGGGCCGGTGGCGGGCGGGCAACCGGATCTCCGGCCGTCCACCGGTCGGCCCGCGTCCCCGCCCCCTCCGCTCAGCCGGCCAGGTCCCCGAGGTCCACCACCTCGTCGGCCCACGCCCTCAACAGCGCGTGGTCGTGGCTGATCGCGAGGACGCCGACCCCCTCGGCGGCGAGCCCGGACAGCAGGTGCGCGACGGTCGCCGTGGAGGCGGCGTCGAGCATCGCGGTGGGCTCGTCGCAGACCAGGTAGGCGGGGGCGGCGGCCAGGGCCCGGGCCACGCAGGCCCGTTGCAGCTGCCCGGCGGAGACCTGGTCGGGGTACCGGTCGAGCAGGTCCGGGGTGAGCCCCACCCGGCGCGCCAGCTCGGCGGTCCGGTCGGCCGTCTCCGCCGCGCGTGAGCGGCCCCGCGCGGCGAACGGTTCCGCGATGATCCGCCGCAGCGGCATCCTCGGGTCCGTGGCGGCTCCGGGGGACTGGTGCAGCAGTCCGAGGCGGCCGTCCATCCGCCCCCGCCGGGTGGAGACGGGCAGGTCGTCGACGATCACGGTGCCCTCCTCCGGCGGGCGCAGACCCGTGAGGATCCGGGCCAGGGACGACTTGCCGCTGGCGGACGGACCCGTCAGCCCCAGCACGCGTCCGGGTGGGACGGTCAGGCTCACCCCCCGCAGGACCACCCGGTCCCCGTAACGGCAGGCGACGCGGTCAGCCACCAACGACATCGGTTGCTCCCGTCCGGTCGGTGAGGGAAGGGTCGGCGGGCGGGTCCGTCAGTTCCGGGGGCATCCCCGGCAGCGGGTGCAGCCCGTGCGCGGGCAGCGCCGCCATCAGCGCCCGGCTGTAGGGGTGCTCGGGTTCGGAGAGCACGCGTCGGGCGGGGCCACGTTCCACGATCCGCCCCGCGTACATCACCGCCATGTGGTCGGCCACCTCCGTCGTCTCCAGGGCCTGGAGGTCGTGGGTGATGACCAGGACCGCCGTTCCGGAGTCGGCCACGCGACGCAGCAGGCGCAGGACCTGGGCGGCGAGCTCCGGGTCCAGCCCGGCGGTGGGCTCGTCGGCCAGCAGCACCCGGGGCCGACCCGCGAGCGCGGCGGCCGTCACCGCCCGGACGGCCATGCCGCCGGAGAGCTCGTGGGGGAACAGTTCCGCCGCGTCGGCCTCCAGACCGACCCGTTCCAGGAGCTCGGGGACGGTCTCCTCGGTGCCCAGGGCGGAGACGACCTCGGCGATCTGCGGTCCCACCCGGCGCACCGGGGTGAAGGTCCCCGCCCCGGACTGCGCGGCCAGCCCGATCGTGCGCCCCCGGAGCGCGCGCCAGGCGCGCTCGTCGGCGCCCGACATCTCGCGGCCGTCCACCACCACGCTCCCGGAGGAGCGGGTCCCGGCGGGCGACAGCCCGCACAGGGCCGAGGCCAGCGTGGACTTCCCGGAACCGGACTCCCCGACCAGCGCGGTCAGTTCGCCCGCGCGCAGGTCGAGGTCGAGTTCCGTGGCGGCGTGCACCCAGCGGCCGTCGTCGGTGGGCAGCCGCAGGGTCAGGGACCGTACCCGGACCAGCGGCGGGACGGAGTCGGGTGACGTGTCGCCGTCCGGAGGGAGGGTGACCGGCAGCGGGTCCGGACCCCGGCCGCGCCGCCGTCCGGGACGGCCGCCGTCCAGCGCGCGGGTCAGCCCGGCCACCGAGAGCGTGGTGGCCACGAGCACCCCGGCCGGGGCGGCCAGAGTCCACCACGCCCCGGTGAAGACGTCGCCGCGCGCGACCTCCAGCAGGGTGCCCAGGCTGGCCTCGTCGGGGGACAGGCCCAGGCCCAGGAAACTGAGCGTGGACTCGTGCCAGACGGCGTGCGGGACCAGCATGACCAGACCCACCACCGCCTGGGGGAGCGCGGCGGGCAGCAGGTGCCGTCCCAGCACCTGCCCTCGGGAGGCCCCCCACAGGTAGGCGGCCTCGACGTACTCCGAGGAGCGCACCGACAGCATCTCGGCGCGCACCACACGGGCGATCTGCGGCCAGTGCGTGAGCGCGATCGACGCGATGATCGCGGGCAGCGACCCGGGGTAGAGGGCGACGATGACGACGCCGATCAGCAGGTGGGGCAGGGCGTTCACCCCGTCGGTGGTGCGCATGAGAAGGCGGTCCACCCGGCCGCCCGCGGTGGCGGCGACCGCGCCCACGGCCACGCCCAGCACCGTGGCCACCACGGCGCAGACCAGCGCCACCAGCAGGGACACCCGCAGTCCCTCGGCGGAGCGCACGAACAGGTCGTAGCCCGAGTGGTCGGTACCGAACCACTGGCCGGGGCCCGGAGGCAGCAGCGCCCGGGCGAAGTCTGCCGTCTGCGTCCCGGCCCACCAGGGGACCAGGACTGCGTAGGCGACCAGGGCGGCCAGGGTCGCGGCGGGCAGGATCCGGACGGCGCGGCGTCGGCGGGGCCGTGCGACCGCCGGGGACGGTACCGCGTTCGCGCTGGGCCCGGTCACGGCGTGGTGCGTGTCCCGTGTGTCTGGTGTGCCCAGTGCGGTCTGTGAGTCCAGAGGGTCCGACGAGGTCGGGGAGGTCGGGTCGGGTACGGGCTCAGACATCGGCGCTCACCCTCGGATCCAGGAACAGGTACGCGGAGTCGGCCAGCAGCGAGCCGAGCAGTACGACGGCGGTGGTGGCCAGCGTCAGGGCGGCCAGCAGGGGGAAGTCGAGCGACTGCGCCGAGGAGACCAGCGCGGCGGCGATGCCCGGCCAGGCGAAGATCTCCTCCACCAGCACCGCGCCCACGACCAGTTCGGGCAGCCGCGCCCCCACGATCGTGACGAGGGGGGCGAGCGAGACCGGCAGCACGTGACCGGTGACCACCCTGGCGGGGGAGACCCCGCGCGCCCGGGCGGCGCGGACCGGCTCGGACCCCCGGGCACGGGCCACGGCGGTACGCACCGCCAGCAGCAGCCACGGGAGCTGGGTCAGGGCGAGGGTGCAGGCGGGCAGCACCAGGTGGGTCACCACACCGCCGAACGTGGGGGCCTCACCGGGGGCGGCGGCCCCCGCCACCGGGGCCCAGCGCAGGACCACCGCGAACACGGTGACCGAGCCCAGGGCGAGGACGAACGGGGGCACCGCCTGCACCAGCACGCCGACGCGCGTGATGACCCGGTCCGACCACGACCCGGGACGGAGCCCGGCGACCGTGCCCCACACCAGGGCCGACAGTACGGCGACGGCCAGGGCGGTGCCGGAGAGCAGCAGGGTCCACGGGAGTCGTTCGGCGAACACCTCGGAGACCGGCATCGCGTACCCCCGGGACCAGCCCAGGTCCCCTTGGAGCAGGTCGGAGACCCAGGACCACCAGGCCCGCCACCAGGGGACGTCGAACCCCAGAGCGGTGCCGAGGGACTCCCGCTGCTCGGCGGTGGTCCTCTGGTAGCCCGCCCCCAGGTAGGCGGCGAGCGGGTTGAAGGGGGAGCGCGCGGCCAGCAGGAACACCAGCGCGCTCAGTCCCACGAGCATCGGGAGGCCGATGGCGACGCGGCGCGCCACCAGTCCCGCCAGCTCGCGGCGGCGGTCCCGCCACCGGGTCCGGTGCGGCCGGACCCGGCGGACGGGGGAGGAACTCATCGACGCCACTCGGAGAGGTTCCACCACGGGCCCCAGGAGACCCCGTGGGCGTGGGGTTCGAGCACGAGCGGGCCGCGGTCCCAGTCGTCCTCGGCGGCGACGTAGGTGTGGTCGACGAACGCCATGAACACGTAGGTGGGGTTCTCGACGTAGGCCCGCTGGACCCGTTGGTAGGCCTCGACGCGCTCGTCGGGGTCCAGGGTGCGCCGGGCCTCCTCCAGGGCCTCGTCGACGCCCGGGACGGCGAAGTCGCCCGGGTTCTCGTAGGTGGGGGTGTCGGCCTCGCGGGTGTGCAGGGTGGCGTACACCTGGGTGTCCAGGTCGTAGGGCTTGTCACCGCCGCCGAGCAGGATGCCCGCCTCGGTGGAGTTCTCACCCATCTCGTCCCAGGAGGCGCCCTGGATGTCGACCTCGATCCCCAGCGGCAGCATCTCGGCGGCGAAGGCCGTGGCGAGGTCGCGGCGCAGGTTGTCCGAGGCCAGGTAGTACAGGGTGAACTCGGCGCGGTCGCCGTCGCGGACGCGGACCCCGTCCGGGCCCTCCTCCCATCCGGCCTCGTCCAGGAGGTCGGCGGCTGCCTCGGGGTCGTACTCGAAGACGGCCTCAGGGTCGTGCGCCGCGCCGTAGACGTCGGGGACCGGGGTGTGGGCGGGACGGCCGTGACCGGCGAGCACGTTCTCCACGACGCCGTCGCGGTCCACGCCGAGGTTCATCGCGAGCCGGGCGTTCGGGTCGGCGGTGAAGGGGTGGTCCGAGGGGAGGGAGAGGCCGCGCCACTCGGCGGTGCGCACGGGCACGACCTCGGTGCCGTCGACGTCCGCGAAGGTCTGGGCGGTGACCGGGGGGAGCACCGTGCCGTCGATGTTGCCCGCCCGCATGCGCTGGGCACGGGTGTTGTCGTCGGGCACGGAGAGGATGACCAGCTCGGTGACCTCGGGCGCCGTGCCGTGGTACTCGGGGTTGGCCTCGAACACCGCCTGGTCGGCGCTGAGGTCGGCCAGCACGTAGGGGCCGGTCCCGACCGGCGCGCGGTTGCGCTCGGAGTCCGCAGCGGGGCCCGGGGTGATCTCCTCGGACGGGGTGATGCCGAGGGTGAGCCGCGCGGGCATCGCGTAGTAGGGGTAGTTCAGGGTGAAGCGCACGTGGTGGTCGTCGACGGCGGTGACCGACTCGATCATCGAGTACGAACCGGCGACCTCCGACGCGGTGTCGGGGTCGATCACGGCCGAGTAGGTGGCCACGACGTCCTCGGCGTCGAGGGCGGAGCCGTCGGAGAAGGTGACGTCGGTGCGCAGCTCCACGTCCCAGACGGTGTTGTCGTCGTTGGGCTCGGGAGCGGAGGCGGCGAGGGCGGGGACGAGTTCGGGGAGTGCGTCGTCGCCGGAGGACTCGGGGCGCAGGAGGCCCTCGAAGATCGGGGAGACACCGAGTTCGCCGTAGCCGTTCACGGGGTCGAACTCACCGACGGGCTGGGCGTCGGCGAGGACGATCCGGGTCGGCGTGCCCGTGGCGTCGGCCTCGGTGGAACCGGTGCAGGCGGTCAGGAGGAGGGTCGGGGCGAGGGCGGTCGCGAGGAGGGCGCGTGACGGGACGGTTCCGTTCATGCAGTGCTTCCTTGTGGGAGTCGTGGTCTTTCGATGGCGAAAGGTTGACCATCTGATCAGATGATAAGGTATTGATCGTTCCCGTCGGCCACGTGTTCGACCAGGGCCGCCCCGCACCGGAGACGACGGTCACCCTTCGGGCCCGATCGGGGATAATGGACCCGATGACCTCCCACAGCGACGGGTTCCCCTCGGAGCCCAAGATCGACATCGGAGCCTGGGCGGACCGCTTCCGCCTGCTCGGAGACCCGACACGTCTGCGCCTGCTGGCCGCGATGCACCACGCGGGACCGGCGAAGGCCTCGGTCGGGGAGCTCGCCGCGATGGCCGGGATCACCGACGTCGCCGCCTCCCAGGCCCTGAGAACCCTGCGCCTCCAGGGCTGGGTCCAGGACGAGCGGGTCGGGCGCACGGTGCGCTACACACTCGTCGACACCACGGTGCACTCCCTGCTGCACCTGATGGGCGCCGAACACTGAGGGACGCCGAACACCGAGGGGACGCCGTCGGGGCGGGTGCCTCGCGCACCCGCCCCGTCGACGTCCCCCCGTTGACCCCTAGTCGATCCGGAACAGCGTGGTCGTGCCGGAGACCTCGTTGGCCACGGCCAGCACCGGGGTCCCGGGGATCGGGGAGTCACCGGCGCTGATGAAGGTCAGACCCTCCGCGCCCAGGTCACCGGCCTCGCGGCCGGCCGGGTCCTCGGCGAAGTCGCGGTTGTTGAGGTACTGGGCGAAGGTCACGGCGCGCGGGTCCGTGACGTCGTAGACCATCACCCCGCCCACGCGCTCCAGGCCCACGAACGCGTAGGTGCGGCCCCGCACCTCGCCCAGCACGACCCCCTCGGGCTCGGGGCCCTTGTCGTCGCTGCGGCCGTCGAAGGTGTTCTCGCGGTGGTTGGAGTTGAAGAACTCCGGCGCGGCCTCGGCGGTGATCCGCTCGAAGTCGGAACCGGAGTCGAACAGCTGCTCGCCGTCAGCGCCGAAGATCGAGAAGGACCGCCCGCCGAACGAGCGGATCTCCTCGTGGCAGGAACCGTCCTCGCTCAGTCCCTCGGCGGTGCTGACCGAGAGCCGTCCCAGGTTGTGGTCGGCGGTCAGCTCCTCGACGGTCCCGATCCCCCGGTCGTTGTCCTCCAGGAACTCCCGGACGCCCGGGGCGTCCTCGCACAGTTCCAGGTCCTTGAGGCGGGTCTCCTCCGAGTAGCCGTCCCAGTCGCGGGCGTCGCCCTCGTTGGCGGTGACCAGCAGGGTCTGCCCGCGCCACCGGTAGCTGTCGAAGCCGTCGGGCTGGTACATGCCCCGGACCGGCCAGTTCGCGAGGGTGATCGCGCCGTCGCGGTCGGACACGTCCAGCTCGTTCCCGGGCTCCATGTGGTCCTTGGTGCCGAAGGGGACGATGTCGGTGAACTCCGCCCGGCGCAGGTCCAGGACGGCGAAGGCGTTGGCCTCCTGGAGCACCACGTGGGCGCTGTGGTTGGTGTCCGCCACGATGTACTCGGGCTCCAGGTCGCGCGCCACCCGCCCGGGCGTCCCGGCCTCGCCGGTGGACAGGTCCGGGCCGTACACGCGCACGTCCGGGTGGAGCTCGCGGCCCTCGTCCCAGGCACGGAAGTCGGCGGTGCGCACGTCGTCCTGGGTGAGCGCGGCGGGCCTGCGGTTCACCGGGATCACGCTCACGGAGCCCTCGGGGTCGACCGTGACGTCGTCGTTCGGCTCGCCCTCGTTAGCGACGAGCAGGGTGCGGCCCTCGGGGGTGAAGGTCAGCATGTCCGGCAGCGCGCCGACCCGCAGGGCGTTCACGGCCCTGCCGCCGGTGTCGAAGAGAACCACCCATCCGTCGTCGGTGCGGTCGGCGGCCTCCACGGCCACGGCCACCACGTTCCCGTGCACCGCCACGGAGTTGGCGGCCCCGCCCCGCTCCACCACGGACCCGTCCGCCGCCCGGACACCCGCGGTCTCCAGGTCGAAGAGTTTCTCGGGCCGCTCGGGGTCGGACACGTCCAGGACCTCCACCACGGCGGCGGCCGCGTTGACCACGAACAGGCGCTGGGTGCGCGGGTCGTGGGCGACGATCTCCGCGCCCGAGGCGTCGAAGACGTCGGCGTGGTAGGTGCCCAGGGCGGACAGTTCGACGGCCCCGGTCGCCTCGGGAGCACCGTACGAGGTCGCCTCGTCGGCGTGGACGGGGGCGGCCAGGGTGAGGCCGAGGGCCAGGGCGGCCGAGACGGTGAGGGATCTGCGCATGGGGGTTCCTGGGGTTCGCGGGTGGGGAACAGGCGAAGCCAACCATCGCGGGACGAGGGGAGCCCCAACTTCCGGTGACCTCCGGGTGAAGGGGCGGCCCCGATACCAAGCGTTCCCGTCGCAGGTCAGAGGATGAACGGACGGTCGCCTCCCGGAACGCGCTCCGGCGACGCGCCGACCACCGTCCCCGGCACCGTGCGGACCGTGAGATGGCGCCCCCGCGCTCCACCCGTCGTCCCACGCCCAGGTCGGGCGGCGGGCCGTGGTCGTCTCAGGGGGGACCGTCGGGGCTGCATGGCCGGGCGGTCCCAGCCCCCTGAGCCCGGCGAGAACCGTCGGCCCGCTCACCCGCGCCGCCGGTGTCACTCCCAGGTGAGGCGGCGGGCCGTGGTCACCTCCAGCGGAGAGGTGCCGACGTGGGCGGCGAGCAGGACCCGCCCCTCCTCGGAGCGGGTGTGCACCACCGAGCCCAGGGACACCCACCGACGCCAGGCCCGCTCGAACGCGAGCGCGCCCCTCCGGTTGCGGGCCAGGACGGAGGGCACCGCGTGGAACACCGGCACGGTAGCGTCCGTCGGTGTCACCCCGGAACCCGCACCGCTTCCGCCCCCCTCCCGGTCGCTGAGGACGTGCCGGGGGATCAGGTAGCGAGGGTCGCCCACCAACGGCCCCAGGACCTCGTCCAGTGACTCCGCGAACAGCTCCGCCGAACCCGGGTCGGTGAGCGTGAACCGGTACACGCCGTCGGTGTCCACGTGGACGCGGACCCCCTCGGCGCCGGTGGCCGAGCGGCCCGCCCGGCGCAGCGCGTCGGCCACCGCGCACGCGTACCGCGCGGTCCCCACCGGCTCACGGGCCGCCGCGCGGACGCGAGCGGCCTCCCGCCGCCTGCGCAGGGTCTCCCCGCGCACCCGGCGGGTGTCGCGCCACCAGTGGACCAGGGCCGCGAGACCGAACCCGGCGGCCACCGCGAGCGGCGCGGGGCCGTGGGACCCGGGCCCAAAGGAGGCGAACACCAGGCAGAGCGCGGCGATCGTCCCCGCGACGAGGGTGGGTGCCAGGCGTCGGGCGGGCGGTGCGTCGACCGGCTCCGGTCGGATCACCTGGTCCCCCACCAGCACCTCGGGCGGCTCGGGAGGTGCCAGGTCCAGGCCCGCCTCCGGCACATCCGCCGGTACCGCCCGCCCCGCGTGCACCCGGAGCGTGGGCAGCACCAGGTCCGCGTAGCCCGAGCCCAGACGCCACCGCGCCCGCGTGCCCTCGCGGTCGGCCGCGCGTCCGGCCATCCGGCGGTTGACCCGCACCGGGTCCTCGGGCGGTTCGTACGGGGAGAGCTCCGGGTCCACGTGCGCGACCCCGCTCATCACCTCGCCGTCGGCGCCCACACCGAGATACCCCTCGTGCTTGCGCACGAACCGGCTCCAGTCGGCCGCGCCGCGCGGGTGCTCGTGGCTCACGCACACCACCGACCAGGTGTGCGCCACCTTCTCCGGCCACTCAGGGTCGAGCCGCAGCGCCCGCCCCCGACTCTGCACCACCGAGGTGGGGGTGGTGGCGGTGGTCAGGTCCACCACGGTGTTCACACCGCGTGCGTCCCATCCCTCACCCAGCAGCGCCCGTGTCCCCACCAGCACCTGGGCGCCGCCGGACTCCAGGAACCGCGTCACCACGCCCACCCAGGAGCGTGAGGTCCAGGCCCCCTCGACGGAGTGCAGGCCGTCGACCTCGCGGAGGGCCAGCTCCACCCCGGGCAGCTCCGCCCGGGCGAACTCCAGGAGCGCCGCGCCGGTGCGGGGGCCGGTCGCGACGGTGCGGCCGGTGACTAGGACCGGATCCAGCGCCGAGGTGCGCGGATCGGCGGCGAGCTGGCTCACCTGGAGCCAGGCCGACCCGGCGTCGTCGGGGAGCACGCCCCGGAGCGCGGCGGGGGCGCGGGCGGACGCGCGTTCGTGGTCGCACAGGACCAGTGCCCGCAGCCGTGGGCCCACGGCGTCCTTCTCGGCGGCGAGGATCTCCACCGTGGCCAGCGACTTCGCGGCGCTGCGGGCCAGGACCCGGTCCACCGGGGAGGTGCCGCGACGGACACCGTCGCGCGTGAGGTGGTGGCCCACGGACGGCAGGGCGGCGCGGATCCGCTCACGGGCCTCCCGGTCGGAGTCCGGGGACAGGCAGTTCCCGGCGTAGTCACCGATCAGCGCCGTCCAGTCCTCCGCCCGGGGAGGGTGCCGGTGCCGTTCGTGGACCCTCGCCCCCTCGGGCAGCGCCACCAGCCCCCGGTGGTGCAGGCGCAGCACCGCGTCGGTGAGCTCGGGCTCCCGCACAGCCAGGTCACCCCACCCGACCCGGCCGCCCTCCCGGGTCTCCCGGGAGACGAAGCGCGCGTCCAGCCAGGGCAGGAAGTCGGTGGTGGCGAACCCGGGGGCGAGCAGGTCCGTGCACATCTCCTCGAACCGTTCCGCCTGCCCGGCCAGGTACTCGTGTTCGGTCAGGGTGGGTCCGGTGACGTGCACGAGCTCGGCGAACGGGGCGAGGTATCCGTCCCGGACCAGAGCGGGGATGGACGCGCCGGTCACGGGCGGGCCGAAGAGCCGGTCGACGAGGTCCCGCTCCGTCGCGGTGAGGCTCGCGGCGGGGGTTCCGGTGAGCCCGACCACGCGGGTGTCGGGGAGTTCGTCGAGGATCTCGGAGAGCAGGCGTCCCCACACCTGGAGGAGGTGGTGGCACTCGTCCAGCAGGAGCGTGAGCGGACCCGCGTCGTGCAGCGCGTCCACCAGGGCCCGTCCGTTGGCGTGCAGCCGGTCGCGGACCGGGGTGGCCGAACGCCCCTCCTCGTCGGTCTCGGCGTCGGGGTCGAAGACGGCCAGCGACTGGTAGGTGAGCACGTTGACGGCGTGCCCGAGGTCCCGGCCGCTCCCGGCGGTGCGTCCCTCGGGCCGGGTGAACCCCTCCCAGTGCCGGATCCACTGCCCCTGGATGGCGGTGTTGGGGACCAGGACCACGGTGCGGCGGCCCAGACGGCGGGCGGCTTCCAGCCCGACGAGGGTCTTCCCGGAGCCGGGCGGGAGCACGATCCAGGTCCGCCGGGCCCCGTCCGCCCAGCGCCGGTCCACCTGCGCGAGGGCCTCGCACTGGTAGGGGCGCAGCTCACCGGGCCAGGCGGCGCCGCTCAGCGGTGCCGTGTCCGGCGGTGGCCCGCCCTCGGGCCGCGCCCCGGTCTCCGACATCCCCCCAGCCTAGCCAGGGCGGTCCGGTGTGCCGGTACCGGTGTCGGGGGTGGGCGATGGGGGTTCGTGGCGGCCGGAGCGTGACGGGGTGCCCGGGGACCGGTGATGAGGGCCCGGGCCACCGCGACCCTTTGCCCCTCACCGTCCGAGCGCGTGCCGGGGCGCGCACGCGCGCGGTGACGGCCCGTGCGGACCGCACGGGATGGCTCGCGAGGGGCGCGCGGCGCGGATGTCACCGGTCCGGGCGCGCGGGCGGGAGCCCCGGCCCGGAACGCGGCCGGGGCCGGGGCACCGGGACCGGACCGCTCCGGCCGGTCAGTGCTGGGGCTGTTCGTCCTGTCTCGGGACGCTCGCGCGGGCGTCCTCCTCCGCGCGGGCCGCGCGGCGCAGGCGGTGCCAGGAGGTGGCCCAGCGGAGTCGCTCACCCTCGTCGGTGCCCACGCAGGCGGTGACGAAGGCCATCAGGAACACGTACCCGGGCAGGTCGGAGCCCTCCAGCGCACGCTGGAACTTGGCGGCGCTGACCACGCCTCCGCACTTGTACTCCAGTTCCAGGTACGACCAGCCGCCCGCCCAGGACAGGTAGCGGCGCATGGTGAGGAGGAACTCGGCGGGGGTCCGCGCGTCCATGGGGTTGGGGCGCACCGGCTCGGGGCGCACGCTCTCGACGGGATCGACGGGGAGGCTCATGGTTTCGGAGGGGGCGTGGTCCAGCCAACCGGCCAGGTGTGGTGTGCGGTTGGGTCCGGTCGGTTCGAGGAGGCCCGGGACACTCACACGGTCTCCTTTTCGGCGGTCGAGACGACGGCCTGTGTCATGGAAAGACTCTCCAGTGCCCGTGGGTCACGGGCACGGACAAGGGGGGATCTGAGAGAGCCGACCGTCTGAGAGGGAGCGTCGTGGCGGGAACGCTGACCGGCCGGTTGCAGGGAATCTACCCGAAGAAGGCGAAACGCGAAAGCGCCTGTTGTCCGCGTCCATGCGAGGCGTACGTCTCTTTTTCGAGGTGACGGCCCCGCGGCGCCGTGTTCGGTTGGGAAGTTCTCTCAGAAAACGGATTTCCGGTCATCGCTGGTCCCAATGAAAACGTCAGCAATGCCGGGAACATTCTTATCCCAGTTCACTTGGGCTCCACTCGAAAATGATCTTTCCTTTTCACCAGATTCGGCGTCCGAAACCCCTTATTTTTGGGTGTCCGTAATCTGAAGAGACTCAGGGGCCCAGCAGAGGGCGGTGGCGTCGTCCCGCACCTTGCCCCGAGGGAACCGACGGCGGGAGGGATCAGCCGCCTCCAACTCACGGACCCGGCGCACCAGGGCCTCGGGCCCCCGATGCCGGACCAGCGCGAACGCGCCCTCCCAGGAGAGGTCCCCGAACACCTCCACGGCCCGGCTCGCGCCGTCGGTCATCGCGACGAAGGGGCCCAGAGGAGCCGTTCCGACCACGGCCTCCTCCGCGGCGCGGGGGTCGGCGCCCGCCGTCCAGAACCCGCCCGGGACGTTGCGCCAATCGCGGACACGCGTCCCCGGGGCGACCCGGGGACGGAGGTCGTCCAGCGTGGTGTCCGCGACCAAGCGGACCCCGCCGTCGCCCTCGGTGAGCAGCACGGAGTCGGACAGCACGAGGTACTCCAGGTGGTCGGCCCCGATCCGGACCGCCACCACCGTGGCCGAGGGCGTCTGCTGGACGCCGAGGTCGCAGGTCCCCTCGTGCAGGGACGACACGGTGGTGATCGCCTCGGACAGGGCCTCGCGCGGGGCGGCGCCCCCGTCCAGTCCGGCGAGCAGCAGCGACCCCAGGCGCCGGGTGTGCCAGGCGACCCCGTGCGAGCATCCGTCGTCCAGGTCGGTGGGGGCGCTCACCCCGTCGAGCAGCACCGCGACCGTGGCGGTCGCGGCGGCGAAGTCCTCGTTCGGACGGTCGGGGAGTCCCGGGGCGGTGGCGATGCGGAAGGGCACGAGCCCCCTCCTACCCGCGACGGGCGAGCCGACACGGGCGGAGGGGGCGGGGATCGGTCAGCGCACGACCACGGTGGAGTAGACGTCCATGTGGCCCTGCTCCCACAGCCAGTCCATGGCGGCGAGGCTCACGCGGGCGCACCCCTTGGAGGCGGGCTGGGCCGGGACGCTGGGGTACCCGTGCACGGCGATGCCGCCGTTGAAGTACTTGGGACGGTAGAGGGCGCCGTACGGACCCGGGTCCCAGGCGTCCACGTCACGGAAGACCGAGTACTCGCCCGTCGGCGTGGTGGCGATCCGCTCGGAGCCGTCCGAGCCCTCGTAGGGCTGGCCGGAACCGGTGGACGTGTGGATGACCTTCTCGACCGCGCCGTCGACGACCACCAGCAGCAACTGGCGTTCGAGGTCGATCTCCACCGCCGTGCCCGAGCTCGTGGCCGAGGGCACCGTGCCCTCGTCGAGTGCGGTGCGGGTGGCGGGGCCGACGATCCCGTCGCGGTCGATTCCGGCGGCCTTCTGGAGGGCGATCACGGCCTGCTCGGTGTGCGGGCCGAACTCGCCGTCCACACCGTCGATCCAGTAGCCGAGCTCGGACAGTCTTTCCTGGAGGGCGTTCACCTGGGCGCCGGAGTCACCCGTGCGCAGGTCCGAGGTCACTCCCACGGGGGAGGACGCCGGGGCGGGGGCCGCCTGGACGGCGTGCGCCGGTGTGGCCAGCAGCGCCGAGCCCACCGCCAGGGCGCAGGCCGCCCCGAGGGTGAGGGTCGTAGTGCGGAGGGTCTTCCTTGCGAAGTGTGATCGGGGGGAAACCATAGGTTCCATTTACCCACAAGTCAGCCGACGTCCCGGAATCGGGGCGGCGGACGTTCGTGCGGAGGGTCACTCGAAGCGTGAGCTGCGCACGGGGCCGGAGGTGGAGACGGGCAGGCGCGGCCCCCGGGCCCAGAGGCCCGCGACGGCCCCGGCGAAGGTCGGCAGGGCGGGGTCCGCCGGGTCCTCGGCACCGGCCGCGACGACGCGTTCGGCCAGTTCCTCCTCGGGGGACGCGTCGGCGGGGACGCGCTCCACCTCGTCGTCCACCACCCGGAGGTGCTCGCCCCACGGTGACGCGACGTTCTGGTGGAGCACGGAGACCACGTCGGCGGTGACCCCGGGCGGGGAGGTCCAGCAGGAGGCGTGCTCGAAGAGGACCTGTCCGGGGGCCCGGGGCACCAGATCACGCACGAGGTCCGGCTCCGTGTCGTTGAGGTCGTAGGCGACCACCAGGGCGTCCGAGCGCTCCGGGTCCACCGGGACCACGGGCAGGCCCAGCACGCGGGCGGCGGCCAGGCCGAGGACACGGCTGGAGCGGTCCGGGAGCGGCATGACCGCGTCCGGTCGGCTTCCCGTGGCCTCCAGCACCGTGGTGAGGTCGCGGAGCCCGCTCCGGCACGCCTCGTAGGAGTCGCCCAGGTGGGCGTAGCGGCCGTTCATCCCCTCGTCGAACCCGAACGGGGAGATCTGCCCGAGCAGCGCCCCGGTCAGCGCGAACTGCCAGCCGCGCAGGTCACGGCCGTCCAGGGGCCCCGCCGCCCTGGCCGCACCGGCGCGCTCCACCATGCGGGTGACACGGTCGTGGGCGAGGTCCCAGCCGTCGTCCTCGGGGGTGGACAGGCGGTCGAGGACCTCCCGCGCGGTGTCCACGTCCCCGGAGCACAGGGAGTTGTACGCGAGCAGGTAGCCGCCCGGCCAGTCCGGCAGGCCGTCCTCCCAGGCGCGTAGCTCACGGACCGCGTCGGCGTGCCGTTCCTGGTCCTCCAGGGCCGAGACCAGCTCCCACAGGGCGGGGGCGGCGGTCGGGGCGAGCCGACGCGCCGCGCGCAGGGCCGGGACCGCGAGGTGCGGGGCGCCGACCTCCAGGCACTCGAACCCGAAGTCGTAGCAGGCCTGGGCGCTGTCGGGATCGGCCCTCAGCGCCCCGGCGGCGGTCGAGAGGTCGTCGAGGCCCAGGGCCCCGGCGACCGCCGAGGCGAACGCGGCCAGGTCCGCGAGCGGCAGGTCGTCCGAGGCGTGCCGCAAGGAGCTCACGGCGGCCGGGGCGTCCCCCGCCTCCAGCAGCTTCCAGGCGCCGGGGAGTGCCGATGTCATGGTGGTGCCCTTCGCTCCGGGTACGGGCCCCGTTCGGGACCCGTGGTGGTCCGGCACCCGGCCCCGCCGACCATGTCGGCGCGCGGACAGCGTCCAGGGTCCCCGCCCGGTCGGTGCGGGCACCCGTGCCGTCGGCGGTGGTGCGGTCACCGACCCAGCGGTGCCTCCGCCAGGGAACGGGCCACCTGGGCCAGGGCTCGGCAGCGGGCGAACTCTACCGGAGTGAAGGGCAGCCCCGCACGGTGCACGGTCAGGGAGCCACCGCCGGGCGCGGGCAGGGTCATGACGGTGCCGGACAGTTCCTCCCGTGGCCCGGACATTCCCGGTCCCGCGCCCTCCACGCTCCGCTGGATCTGCCGTGGCCCCACGTGGCGGACCTCGTGGGCGGCGGCGAGGGCGATCAGGCAGCGTTCGAGTGTGGTCGCACCGGTGACCAGCGCGTCCACCAGGGTGAGGGTGCGGCTCGTGGTGTCGCTGAGCTCGTGGACGTCGGCGGTGCGCACCACGGCGCGACGGCCCCCGGCGTCCCGCACGGCGCGGCGCAGGTCCGCCTCGTCCACGTTCGGGGGCACGGTCACGAAGAACTCGTCGACGGCGTCGGTGCCGTCGGGGTGGACCTGCATGAGGCGGATGTCGACCCCGAGCGCCGCGAACCGGCCCGTGAGGGCGGCGAGTCCGCCCGGCACGTCGGCGACGGTGACCCGCACGCTCCAGAGCCGGTCCTCGACGGGGGAACGGGTGTGGTCGGGGAAAGGTGCCGTGGTCGTGTTCACGGGTGACCGGCGGCGGTGCCTGCGCCAGCGGTGCAGGGCGGAGAAGGCGAGGAGAAGGGACCCCAGCACGATCAGGGCCCGGACCCCGCTGTCGCTGTGCCCCAGGGAGACCACCAGCAGGTGGGCCGCCCCGGCCGCGAACAGCAGGGTCCCCAACTCCAGCACCTCACGGCCGAGGAATCCGTGACGGTCGTCGTTCGCATGGCTGCCACTGAAAGCGTCCATGCACCGAAGGTCGCAGGCCCAGGTTGCGCTCGTCCTTCGTTCTGTGTCCTCCCGGTAACGACGGAGCGTGACCTCAGTCACGATTTTGTGCAGGCTTGGTGACTCCGGGTGAACGGAAGGGAGGGGGCGGACGTATTCACCTGGGTCCGCGAAGGGCTCGCGGGCGGCGACAGGGGGATTCCCAAGCATGAGGACAGCAACGAGGCGGATCACGACCGGAGCGCTCGCGGCGGCGGTCGCCGGGCTCCTGGCGGCGGCACCGGGAACGGCCGCGCACGCCGGTGAGGAGGTCCCCGAGCCGGAGGTGTTCACCAGCGAGTTCCGGGTCGTGGCCACCCCCGACATGGTGGTCGACAACCAGGGTGCCCCCGTCCCCGGGGAGGAGGGCGCGTGGGGCTCCTTCAGGTTCCGGCTCAACAGCGCCGAGGACGTCATCTGCTACGACATCAGGTTCTTCGGTGTCACTCCGCCCTACCTGAGCCCCGCCAAGACGGCCACGCACATCCACCAGGCGGCCGACGGCGAGTTCGGCCCGCCGCGCCTGGCGTTCCCGGACCCCGAGAGGGACGGCCGGGGAGGCCTGCGCAGTTCCGGCTGCATGCGGGGGCCGTTCACCACCGGTCTGGAGGGCGACGACGGCAACGACACCGGCGCGGGCTTCACGGTGGCCCAGATCGAGGACGACCCGTCGAGCTTCTACGCCGACACCCACACTGCCGACTTCCCGGCCGGTGCGATCCGAGGCCAGCTCAAGGACGCGGACCGCGGATACGGCCGGCCCGGGTAGAGCGCTCGGACGCACCGTGAGGGAGTCGCGGTGACGGTGTCGCGATGAGGGAGCCGCGGTGGCCTCGGGGACGGGGCCACCGCGGCGTTCTCCCGCCCCGGCCGCCGCGCCGTCCTCAGAACGAGGAGCTCACCACGGCAACGCCGTCCTCATCGGTGATCTCGAACCCCACCGCGTCCTCACGGAGCAGCGCGCTGTTGAGATTGCACACCATGGGGTCGGGGCCCACCCCCACGAACTCACCCGCCGGATGCTCGGCGCCCTCCTCGTCGAAGAGCGTGGCCCGATAGGTCCGCCCCGCCTCGAACCCGGTGCCGGACAGTCGGATCTCCACACCCCACGTGTGCGGGACCAGTTCGGCCTCGGCGTCCACGTCACCGCCGTACACGGTGGTGGCCACGCTCTCCAGCGGGACCGGGTCCGGGGCGAAGACCGCGTGGCCGCCGGCCATCCCCGCGCCGACTCCCACGAGGAGGGCGACGGCGCAGGCGGCCACGAGCCCTCGGGTCCTCCCGGCGCGGGCACGCGGCGCGGCTTCGGCGCGCACCCCCGCCAGTACGCGCTCTCCCAGTTCGGGAGGGGGAGCGGGCGGTTCGGACGCGCGGTCGGGGTCGGCGAGGGGGAGGAGCGCGGCGGCCGGGGCGACGAAGTCGAGTTCGGCACGGCAGTCCGCGCAGCCGTCCAGGTGTGCGGAGACCGCCGCGCGCTGCTCGGGGCCGAGCATGTCCAGGGCGTGGGCGCCCAGGAGGTCACGCACCGCCCGGTGGGAGTCCCTGCTCATTCGCGCACCCCCATCTCGTCCATGACCACGCGCAGGGCCTTGAGCCCGTAGAAGAGGCGGCTGCGCAGGGTGCCGACCGGAATGCCCTGTTCGGCGGCGACCTCGGCGTAGGGTCGGCCGCGCAGGTAGGTCTCCACGAGGGCGGCCCGGTGCTCGGGGCCGATCCGTTGGAGCGCCTCCTCCACGAGCCAGGATTGCATCACCTGCTCGTCGATGCTCCGCCCGGTGGAGCGGTCCGGGAGCCGCCCGTTCCCGCTGGGTGCCATGGGGACGGGCCTCCTGGCGGCGCGACGAAGTTCGTCCACCAGGACGTTTCGGGCGATGGCGAACAGCCAGACCCGCAGGCTGGCGAGCTCCGGATCGAAGCGGTCCGCCGCGCGCCACGCGCGCAGGAACACCTCCTGGACCACGTCCTGCGCCGCCACCTCGTCGCTGAGCTGGCGCAGGGCGAACCGGTACAGCTCGGGCCCGTGTGCGTCGTAGGCCGCCTGGAGCCCGCCCTCGTCGCGCAGATCCGGCGCGGGGGCACCCGCACCGGCCCCGCGTCGACGGCGTCGTCGAAGCACACGGGCCATCCGTCCCCCCGTCCCTGTTCACCACCGGAGCTCTCCCGAGCCGTGTGTTGGAAGAGTGTCTACTCCCCTCGGGCGCGTGGCGTTCACGGTTCGGCCGAGTTGACCCGACGGGGGCTCGGTGACCGGCTCGGCCGGAGGCGGGTTGCGGTGGTTCAGGGAAGGTCGATGACGTCGGTGACGTCGATGTCGATCCGCGCCACCCGCAGGCCCAGGCGATCCTCGACGAAGGTGCTCATGTCCCGGCGCGCCGACGCGGTGGCCTCGGGGATGACGGTGCCGGTCAGGACCCGGGCGGTGGCGGCGACGACCAGCCCCTCCGAGGTCTCCTCGATCCGGCAGCGGCCCAGGAGCAGTCCCCCGGCCGGGTCCACGCGGGCCCGCAGCATCGCGGAGACCGCCGAGTGGCGGACGCGCGTGTTGCCGGGGGCTCCGTCCCCGCCGGTGCGGGGCAGCCGGATCGTGCTCCGGGAACGGCCCTCGGCGCGCACCACGCTCATGACGTCGTCGAGCAGCCCGGGCGGGGCGGTGACCTGACGGTCGTCGTCCAGTGCCGCGCCCAGGGCCGACAGCAGGGGCCGGAACTCCTCGGCGGCGGCCCGGCAGTGCGGGCAGGTCCGTTCGTGGTCGGTGACGGTGCCCGCCCGGAGGTGGTCCAGGAGCGTGTCGGCGGAGGTGCCGCAGGGCAGCCGTTCGTGGTCGTCGGACGGTTCTACCGCCATGGTTCGAGCGCCTCCACGAGATGGGTACGCGCGCGGTGGATGCGCCCGCGTACGGCGGTCGGGGTCGTGTCGACGATCTCCGCTATCTCCTCATAACCCAATCCTTCCATTTCCCGGAGGACCCAGCAGATCCGCTGCGGGGGCGGCAGACCGGCCAGCGCCGCGCGCAGGGCCTCGTGCAGGTCGGTGGCCAGGGCCCGGTCCACGGGGCCCGCGCCGCGCTCCCTGAGCTCGGAGTGGTCCTCCTCGGCGGGGTCCTCGGGGCGGCGGGCGCGCAGGGCGTTCAGCGCGAGACGGCCGACCATCCGGTGCAGCCAGGCGGGGAACGCCTGCGGGTCCCGCAGGTCCGGCAGCCTGCGCCAGGCCGTGATCAGGGCCTCCTGCGCGGTGTCCCTGGCCTCGGCGGCGTCGCCGAGGGTGCGCAGGGCGATGCGGTAGACGGTGTCCTGGTGGCGGCGCACCAGGGCCTCGAAGGCGTGGTCGTCACCGTCCTGTGCCCGTTCCACGAGCACGCTCTCCGGTAGTGCGGTGTCCGTGTGCATCTGCGGGGTCCAGCTCCCGAGGCCGGGTCAACTACCTGTGGTCAGAAGGTGACCACCTTACGCAAGGACGCCGCGATGTCTAGTGTGGTGCAGGTCACATAGAAACGTGCGTGAGCCGGAGCCCTCCGCCCGTGTCCTCCATGTGACGGCCCGAAAGAACGCAGGGCCGCGTCGAACGTCCGTACCGATCCGCAGGAGCACCCCATGGCAGCCAAGGACCCCGCGACCGCCCGCACCGACATCCACGAGGCCCCCGCCCCGACCGCCCTGGACACCACCTCGTCCGGGCGCACCGACCGGAGCCCCGCCCGCTCCGGCGAGCACGGGCGCACCGACATCGCCGACCACGTGGTCGCCAAGATCGCGGGGATGGCCGCCCGTGAGGTGCGCGGCGTCCACCAGATGGGCGGGGGAGCGGCGCGGGCCTTCGACGCCGTCCGCGAGCGCATCCCCGGCTCCACCTCCACCAACGCCGCCGCCCGCGGCGTCTCCGTCGAGGTCGGCCAGACCCAGGCCGCCGTCGACATCAACCTGGTGGTCGAGTACGGGATCTCCATCCCGGACCTCGCCGGGGTGGTCCGCCGCAACGTCATCGCCGGGGTGGAGCGCATGACCGGCCTGGAGGTCACCGAGGTCAACGTGACCGTCGACGACATCCACCTGCCCGACGACGAGGCCCCGGAGACCCCGTCCGAGCCGCGCGTCCGCTGACGCGCGTCCCCTCTCACAGCAGTTAAGGAGCACGAACGATGTGGTCGATCGTCGGACTGGCCTACGGGTCGTTCCTCGGCCTGGTGGCCTACTTCGGCGGGTTCGGGGCCTTCCTCCTGGTCCTGCTCCTCGGGGCGGTCGGGTTCCTGGCCGGGCGCGCCTACGCGGGGGAGACGGACCTGTCGCCGCTCTTCTCCCGCGAGCGCTCGGGCAAGGACACGCGATGGTGAGCGCCACGGTGGTCGACCCGGCCCGCCCGCCCGCCTCCGGGGCCGGGGAGCGTGCCGCCCGCCGCGTCGCGGTCCGTACCTTCCGGCCCCGGCGGTCCACCGCCGCCGTCCTGGTCAGTGCCGTCACGGCGCTGGTCGCGGGGGTGGCCGCCGCCGAGCTGATCGCCACGCTGGTCGGCAGCCCGCTGCGGATCGTCCCGCTGGACCGGGTCGCCGAGCCGGCCGCCGGAGTCCACTGGGACGGCCCCGAGATGCTCGTGGCCTCCGCGGTCACCGCCGTCGTCGGTCTGTTCCTGCTGCTCACCGCGCTCGTGCCGGGACAGGGCAGCCACATGGTGCTGCGCACCGACGACCAGGACCTCGTCGTCGGCCTGTCCCGGCGGGGGCTGTGCCAGCTGGCCGAGACCACCGCCCGTGAGGTCGGCGGGGTCACCGGTGCCCGCGCCCGTGTCCGGGGACGCACCGTGCGGATCACCGTCCGCGCTCCCGCGCCGGTCGACACCGGACTCCGGGAGCGGGTGGAGGGCCTGGTCCGGGACCGCCTGCACGCTCTCGACACCGTCCGTCCGGTACGCGTGCGCGCCAGGATCCGCCGGGTGGAAGGGGGACTCCGGTGAGGCGCCACCCGCACCGTGCCGCACGTCGGACCGCCCGGGGGAACCGGCAGGGGCTGGCCCTGGTCGGCGTGGTGCTGACGGCCGTGGGGGCGACCGTCCCCCTGCTCGCGTACGGGCCCTTCGACCTCCTCCCTCCGGGAGCCTCGGGGGAGACCCTCGGATCCGTGGGCGCACTCCTCGCCCCGCACCTGTCCGCGCCGTGGGTCCCGTACGCGGCGGCCGGGCTGGCCGTGGTGGTGGCGGTGCTGGCCCTGCGCTGGCTGGTCGTGCAGGGGCGCACCGCGCGGGTGCCCTCGCTCCGCCTCGACGAGGGGGAGCGGGGCCGCACCGACGTCGCGGCCCGCGCCGCCTGTTCCGCCCTGGCCAGGGAGGTCGGCGGATACCCGGGGGTGCGCAGGGGGCGCGCCCAGCTGACCGAGTCGCCGCGCGAGCCCTGCCTGCGTCTGGACCTCGTCCTGGCGGAGGACGCCGACCCCGTCGCCGTGTGGCGGCGGTGCCGCGACGACGGACTCGTCAGGCTGCGGGCCTCCCTGGGGCTGGACCGGCTGCCCACGGTGCTGCGCGTCTCGGTCTCCGGGCAGCCGTCCGACCGCGAACTCGCCTGAGCCCGCCGCGCACGCGCGCGGGCTCAGGCTGAGCGACGGGGGTGGCGCGGGCCCCGGGTCACTGGGGAGGACCCGGCACGGCCCCCACCCCCGTCCGACCTCAGCCGTCGCCTCGGGCGGGCTCCTCCGCGGCGGCGGGTCCGCGGGCCCTCCGCCCGCCGTGGACGCAGCGGCGCATCAGCTGGTCGAGCGGACCCGGCCGGTTCCGGACCTCCAGCCAGGCCGCCAGCACCAGGCTGACCGACCAGGCCAGCGCCGCCACCAGCAGCGCGCCGAAGCCGCCCACCCGGGTGCCCAGACCGAGCAGGTCCGGGTGGAGGACCACCGCGACCAGCACGGAGTTCAGGATGTAGAAGGTCAGCGAGCGCTGACCCATCGCGGCGACGGCCCTGGCCAGCGGGGAGCTCCGGCGTTCCAGACGGATGCCCCACAGGGCGAACAGCGCCGCGTACCCGGCGCCGCCGAGCACGCCGCTGAGTACCTGGAGGCCCATGGCCAGGCCCTCGGTGAGCGCCCCCGGGGAGAGCAGCCCCTGCACGGTCAGCGCGACGGGCAGCGCGCCCAGCACCGACAGCGAGGTGCCCACGACCGCCACCCGGGTGAGGAAGCCCCGGTGTGCGGCGGGGTCGTCCAGCAGGCCGGCCCGACCGGCCCGGTAGCCGAGCACCACCAGGATCAGCAGGGGGTAGGCGAAGGCGATGAACAGCGGACCGAACGGCAGGAAGACCAGGCGTTCGATCCAGTCCCCCGCGGTGAGGTAGCCGGGGACGAGCCCGTACTCGTCGGCGGCGTCCGACCCGCCCGCCACGGCCATGCCGACCATGGCGAGCGGCACCGTGACCACGTAGAACACGGCGAACACCACGGCCGCGCGCACGATCGCCCTGTTGGAGCGGAACAGCAGCCAGCCGGTGACCAGCGCCGCCAGGCCGTACGAGGTGAGGATCTCGCCGGGGAAGACCAGGAAGGCGTGGACGAAGCCGAACAGCAGCAGGAAACCGCCGCGCCGCCGCAGCAGGCGCCGGACCTCCCGCTCGGACGTGCCCCTTGCGAGCTGACGCGAGACCATCCAGGCCATCCCGTAGCCGAAGAGGATCGCGAACATCGGGAAGGCCCGGTTGTCCAGGAAGAGCGTGGTGAACAGTGACGCCGCACGGTCCCGGAACGGGTCGCCCGCGACGTCCGTGCCGAACCCGCCCCCGACGTACACCCCCGCGTACGCCATCGCGATGAGCATGAGCATGGCGCCGCGCGCGAGGTCGGGCGCCAGCTTGCGTGGGGCTCGGGTGGGTGGCCCGACCCCTGTAGTTGCCGACATGTCGATGGGTCCCCTCTTTTTCGTGGCACGCCTGGGAGTCTGGTCGCAGTCTTCGCCAGCCGGTCGGTGCGGGGCATCGGCCGACCGGCCAGCCGATCGGCCAGAACTGGGTAGGCAGGAGGTGGGAGGCGGCGCCCCGCGCGGCGCGGTCCCCGGCCGAGGGATTCCCGAACCAGGAGGCGGCATGAGCCGGTTCTTCATGAACGAACGCGAGACCCTGGTGCCACAGGCGTTGGAGGGGCTGGTCGAGGCCCACGGCGGGCTGGTCGAGGTCCATACCGACCCCCTCTTCGTCACCCGGCGCACACCCGCCACGGGCAAGGTCGCGCTGTTGTCCGGAGGGGGATCGGGCCACGAACCGCTGCACACCGGGTTCGTGGGCACCGGGATGCTCGACGCCGCCGTGCCCGGCGACGTCTTCGCCAGCCCCACCGCGCTCCAGGTGCGCGCGGCCCTCCGGGAGGTGGACGCCGGGGAGGGCACGGTGATGGTCGTCAAGAACTACACGGGCGACGTCCTCAACTTCTCGATCGCCGCCGAGCTCCTGGCCGAGACCCACCGGGTCGAGCAGGTGCTGGTCGACGACGACCTCGCCACCCAGAAGGAGGACGACGGCGGTCCCGGGCGCCGGGGCACCGCCGCGGTGGTGGCGGTGGAGAAGGTCTGCGGTGCGGCGGCCGAGGCCGGTGCGCCCCTCTCCGAGGTGCGGGCGCTCGGCCAGGACGTGGTGGCCCGGTCCGCCACGCTCAGCGTGGCCTTCGAGGCCTGCACCAACCCGATGACCGGGAAGCGCTCCTTCGAGCTGGAGCCGGGCCGGATGGAGTTCGGCGTGGGCATCCACGGCGAACGCGGGATCGAGACCCGGGCCGCCACCGAGGCCGCCGCCCTGGTGGAGAGCCTGGTCGACCCGCTCGTCGCGTCCGTGGGCATCAGGCGGGGGGACCGGGTCCTGGCGATCGTCAACGGGCTCGGCGCCACCCACGGCCTGGAGCTCGGGGTGGCGGCCCGGGAGACCCGCAGGGTCCTCGACGGCAGGGGCGTGACCCTCGCGCGGTCGCTGGTGGGGCCGTACGTCACTTCGCTGGACATGAAGGGGTTGTCGATCACGCTCACCGCGCTGACCGACGACCTGGTGAAGCTCTGGGACGCGCCGGTGCGGACCCCCGCACTGGCCTGGTGAGAGGAACGACCATGTCCGACAACGAACTCACCGGTGCGGACGCCAGGGCCTGGCTGCTGGCCTTCGCGGACTGGGTGGTGGCCGACGCCGACGAGCTCACCGAGCTCGACCGGCAGGCGGGGGACGGCGACTTCGGCTGGAACATCGGCTCCGCGCTGAAGCGGGCCCGGGCCAACCTGGACGGCGACGATCCGGCGGCGGTCTTCCAGTCCGTCTCGGACACGTTCCTGGCCTCCGGCGGCACCAGCGGACCGCTCTTCGGCCTGTGGTTCGGTCGCCTCGGTGCGGGGCCCTCCGCTTCCTGGTCCGTTCCCGACCTGGCCGGGGCCTTCGAGACCGCCACCGGTGCCGTCCGGCGGCTGGGTAAGGCGGAGGTGGGCCACAAGACCATGGTCGACGCGATGGTCCCCGCGACGCACGCGCTCGCCACGACGGGGTCGCCGCACTGGCGGGAGGCCCTGCGCGAGGCGGCCGTGGCCGCCCGGGCCGGGGCCGAGTCCACCAGCGGAATGGTCGCCCACCGGGGTCGGGCCAGCTACCTGGGGGAACGGGCCCGGGAGGTTCTCGACCCCGGGGCCGTCTCGATCGCCTGGTTCTTCGAGGCGGCGGACGGGATCTGACCCGGTCCTCTGCCCGGGGCCCGGGTCCCGGTCCGGGGCGGGGGGTGTCGTCGGGTTGTCCACAGGCTGTGGACAACCCGACGGGTCCCGTGTCGGTAGTCTCCAGCTGGCGGCGCCACGGCGGGCCGCCGAACCGAACGAGGGAGCCGACCGTGGGTGCTGCTGTCAACGACCACAAGGTCATCGTGATCACCGGGGCGGGCGCGGGGATCGGCCGGGAGACGGCCCGGAGACTGCTCGGCGACGGCCACTCCGTGGTGCTCGCCGGGCGGCGCCGGGAGACCCTGGAGGAGACGGCGGGGGAGCGCCCCGGAGCGGTGGTGGTCGAGGCGGACGTGACCTCCTCGGAGTCGGTCGCGGCGCTCTTCGGGACGGTCCGGGAACGCTTCGGCCGCGTCGACGTCCTCTTCAACAACGCCGGGGTGTTCGGCCCCGCCGCGTCGGTGGACGAGATCGAGGACGACGCCTGGCGCGAGGTCCTCGACACCAACGTCACGGGTTCGCTGAACTGCGCCCGCGAGGCCGCGCGGATGATGAAGGAGCAGACCCCCGGCGGCGGGCGGATCATCAACAACGGCTCGATCTCCGCGCACGTCCCCCGGCCGTCGAGCGTGGCCTACACCGTCAGCAAGCACGCGATCAGCGGCCTCACCGCCTCCCTCAACCTGGACCTGCGGGGTCACGGGATCGCCTGCACCCAGATCGACGTCGGCAACGCCGCCACCGCGATGACCACCGGTTTCGGCGCCAACGCGTTGCAGGCCGACGGTTCGGTCCGTCCGGAACCCACCATCGACGTCACGCACGTGGCCGACACCATCGCGCACATCGTCTCCCTGCCCCTGGACGTCAGCGTGCCGACCGTCACCGTGATGGCCCGGGAGATGCCCCTCGCCGGTCGCGGCTGAGTTCCGCGAAGGCGTGGCGGCCCGCCGGACACCGTGCTAACGTCGCTCCTTCGCGGCGACCCGGACCTGGCCTCCCGGCCCAGGGACGTGCCGAACCCGTGTCTCCCCGCCCGTCGAGGGCGTGGAGAGCGGACGTTTCTGCACGTTCTCCGACTGCCAGGGAGCCACGCCCGTGCGTGTCCACTGCGCGGTGTACGCCCTGGGGCTGCGCCGCTACTCCACCTACCGCGCGGCCACCGTCGCCGGGGTGTTCACCAACGCGGTCTTCGGCGCGATCAACGCCATGGTGCTGCTCGCGCTGTTCGCCGCCCGCCCCGAGATCAACGGCTACGACGCCACCGACGCCGTCACCCAGGTCTTCGTGGCCCAGGCGCTGCTGGCGCCGCTCGCCATCATGGGGCCCGCACTGGACCTCAGCGAGCGCATCCGCACGGGCGCGGTCGGCGTCGACCTGCTCCGCCCCGTGCCGCTGCTCGGCTGGACCCTGGCCCAGGACATGGGCCGGGCCACCTTCGACCTCGCCTTCCGCAGCGCCCCCACCTTCGCGGTCGGCGCCCTGCTGTTCACCCTGGCCCTGCCCGGTGACCCCGTGCGCTGGCTCCTCACCCTGCTCTCGTTCGTGCTGGCCGTCGTGGTGGGCTTCGCGCTGCGCTACCTGTACTCGGTGGTGGGGTTCTGGCTCATGGACACCCGGGGCGTGTGGGCCGTGATGGGACCGGCCGGGCCGGTCCTCGCCGGGATGCTGCTCCCACTCACGCTCTTCCCCACCGGTGTCGCCGACGTGCTGCGGTACCTGCCGTGGGCGTCGATGGTGCAGATCCCGGCGGAGGTCTTCCTCGGCAAGGACTCGTTGCCGGGCGGCGGCGTGTTCGGCGGGTTGGCGTTGCAGGCGGGGTGGGCGGTCGCGCTGCTCTCCCTGGCCGCCTGGCTGACCGGCCGGGCCACGCGCAGGGTGGTGGTCCAGGGTGGCTGACACGCTCTCCGCGAGGAGGCGGGGCCTGCCCGCCCCGCTCCACGACCTCGCCCGGGAACCGCGCACGTACGCCCGCCTGGCCTGGACCTGGACCCGCGCGGTCGCGCAGTACCCGATGGCGCTGTCCCTGTTCACCTTCGGGGTCACGCTCGCCTCGCTGGCGGAGATGGGCGCCGTCGTGGTGGTGTTCGCGCACGCGGGGACGCTGGCCGGGTTCACGGTGTACGAGGGCCTGCTGGTCTACGCGCTGGCCGCGTTCTCCTTCGGCGCCGCCCAGCTGCTCACGGGCTCGGTGGACCGTCTTGGGGAGCACATCCGCACGGGCAGCTTCGACACCATGCTGGTGCGGCCGGTGTCGCCGCTGGTCCAGCTGGCCGCCGACCAGTTCTCGCCCCGCCGCTTCGGCCGGATCGTCCCGGCCCTGGTCGTGCTGGTGGTGGCGCTGGTCATGTGCGACATCGACTGGACCCTCGAACGGATCCTCATGCTCCCGGTGCTGCTGACCTCGGGCGTGGTCATCTGCACCTCGGTGTGGCTGATCGCGGGCTGTCTCCAGTTCTTCGCGACCGACGCCCGGGAGGCGGCCAACTCGGTCACCTACGGCGGGCAGGCGCTCACCGAGTACCCGATCGCGATCTACGGGCGCGGTCTTGTGCGGTCGGTGACCTACGTGGTGCCGCTCGCCTTCGTGAGCTGGCAGCCCGCGCTCCACCTGCTGGACCGGGCCGACCCGACGGGCCTGCCCGGGTTCCTGCGCTTCCTCGGACCCGTCGTGGCCGTCGCCCTCGCACTGGTGGCGGCCCAGGTGTGGCGGTTCGGCCTGCGCCGGTACCGCTCCACCGGAAGCTGACCCCGCGCCCGTTCCGACACCTGCCCCGGCGGGACGGGGCACCCCGGACCGCCCGCCCCCCGACCCGGCCTGAGCCCTCACGACGAACTAGCCCTCACGATCCCGCCAGCCCTGACCGCGCCCCCGACCTCGCCTCCTCGACTCCGATCCCGTGCTCCCGTGCCCCGACCCTGGCTCCCCCACCCCCTACCGACCGAAAGGAGTGTGCCCCCTTGCGGGTCCACGCAGCGGTGTACGCCCGAGGGCTGCGCCGCCACTCGACCTACCGCGCCGCGCTCGTCGCCGGTGCCCTCACCAACGCGGTCTTCGGCGCGATCAACGCCATGGTGCTCCTGGCCGTGTTCGCCGCCCGCCCCGAGATCAACGGCTACGACGCGAGTGACGCCGTCACCCAGGTGTTCGTCGGGCAGGCGCTGATCGCCGTCACGATGATCGTCAACACCGCGCCCTCCCTCGACCTCGCGGAGCGCGTGCGCGGCGGCGAGGTGGCCACCGACCTGCTCCGCCCGGTCTCCCTCCTGGGCTGGTGGATGGCGGAGGACCTCGGCCGGGCCACGTTCACGTTCCTCTTCCGTGGCGTACCGACCTTCTGCGTCGGCCTCCTCCTCTTCGACGTGGTCCTGCCGGGCAGCCCGGTCCAGGTCGTGGCGGTCCTGCTCTCCGCGGTCCTGGCCACCGTGATCGGGTTCGCGCTGCGCTACCTGTGCTCGTTGAGCGGATTCTGGCTGCTGGACTCCCGGGGGCTGTGGACGGCGAGCGGCCTCGTGGCGCCGGTGGCCGCCGGGATGCTGCTCCCGCTGGCCCTGTTCCCGCCCGCGCTCGCGGACGTGCTGCGGTATCTCCCGTGGGCGTCGATGGTGCAGATCCCGGCGGAGATCCTGCTCGGCAAGGACTCGTTGCCGGGCGGCGGCGCGTTCGGCGGGTTGGCGTTGCAGGCGGGGTGGGCGGTCGCTCTGCTCGTGTTCGCCGCCTGGCTGACCGGCCGGGCCACGCGCAGGGTGGTGATCCAGGGTGGTTGAGACACCGACCCGGGTCCGTGCGACCGGGAACCCGCTGGTCCACGCCGCCGGGGCCGTCCTCCGGCCGGTCCAGGACTACCACCGGCTGGCCTGGATCTGGGTGCGCGCCTTCGCCCAGTACCCGGCCTCCCTCCTCCTGATGTCGCTCGCCGTCACGGTGAGCGTGCTCGCCCAGGTCGGGGCGGTGGTGATCGTGTTCGGGCACGCCGGAACGCTGGCCGGGTTCACGGTGTACGAGGGGCTGATGGTGTTCGGGCTGGCCGCGAGCGCCTTCGGTATCGCTGACATGTTCATGGGGGCCGTCGAACGCCTCGGCTCGCACATCCGGGCCGGTTCCTTCGACGCCATGCTGGTCCGCCCGGTGTCCCCGCTGGTCCAGCTGGCGGCGGACGAGTTCTCCCCGCGCCGCCTCGGCAAGGTCGTCCCCGCCCTCGTGGTGCTGGGGATCGCGCTGGCCAACATCGACGTGGAGTGGACGCCCGGCAGGGTGCTCCTGCTTCCGGTGATGATGCTCTCCGGGGTGCTGATCTGCGGCGCGATCTGGGTGGCCACGGCCTGCCTCCAGTTCTTCGTCGCGAACGCCCGCGAGGCGGCCAACTCGCTCACCTACGGCGGGCAGGCGCTCAGCGAGTATCCGCTGGCGATCTACGGGCGGGAGATCGTCCGCTCGGTGACGTACGTGGTGCCGCTCGCCTTCATCAGCTGGCAGCCCGCCCTGCTCGTGCTCGACCGACCCGACCCCCTCGGCATGCCGGAGGCCCTGCGCCACGCGGGCCCGGTCATCGCCGTACTCGCCTGCACCGGAGCCGCGCTGCTGTGGCGTTTCGGGCTCCGCCACTACCGATCCACCGGGAGTTGACCGATGACCGCAGAAGGAACAGAGGAACCCACCACCGTGGCCGTCGAGACCGTCGCGGCCACTGGGTCCCAGGAGGACACAGGGACCGTCGGGACCCACGACGAGACCGCCGCGCCGAGCTTGCCACGCGGGTCCGGAGCCGAGACCGAGCCGATCATCGAGGCCACCGGCCTCGGCCGCGACTTCGTCGTCTCCGAGGGTCCCTTCCTGCGCCGGACCCGGCGCACCGTGAGCGCGGTCCGGGACGTGACGTTCTCCGTGCGGAGGGGGGAGATCGTCGGGTACCTGGGGCCCAACGGGGCGGGGAAGTCCAGCACCATGAAGATGCTCACCGGCATCCTCACCCCCACCTCGGGCAGCGTCCGGGTGGTCGGGCGGGACCCGTCCCGCCAGCGCACCCGGCTGGCGAGGGACATCGGCGTCGTGTTCGGGCAGCGCACCACGCTGTGGTGGGACCTGCCCCTGCGCGACAGCCTCAGCCTCACCCGGCACCTGTACCGGGTGCCCGCCGACGTCCACGCCGAGCGCCTGGCCGAACTCACCGGGCTCCTGGAGCTGGAGCCCTTCCTGGACACCCCGGTCCGCCAGCTCAGCCTGGGGCAGCGGATGCGCGGGGACCTCACCGCGGCCCTGCTGCACGCACCGCCACTGTTGGTGCTGGACGAGCCGACCATCGGCCTGGACGTGGTCAGCAAGTCGACCATCCGGGAGTTCCTGCTGCGGATCAACCGGGAGCGGGGTACGACCATCCTCATCACCACGCACGACCTCGGGGACGTGGAGCGGTTGTGTGACCGGGTGATCGTGATCGACAAGGGACGGTTGGCCTTCGACGGGGGGTTGCCGGAGCTGCGCGCCACGGTGCCCACGCCGCGTGTGCTGGTGGTCGACCTGGCGGCTCCGGCGCCCGCGATCGAGGTGGAGGGGGCGGTCACGGTGCGAGTGGACGGGCCTCGCCAGTGGCTGGAGCTCGCGGACAACCCGGCGCGGGTGATCTCCCGGGTCACGGCGGGGCACGAGGTGGCCGACCTGACGCTGCGGGAGCCCGACATCGAAGGTGTGGTGTCCGCCCTGTACCGAGGGGCCGCCCCCAACGAAAGTCGGGTGTGATCCCGCTGTACTCAGGGGGTCGCGCTGCGGGATCATGGTACGTATGTCCCCTTTGTCATACGGCCTGTGGCTCGGGGTCGCCTTCGGAGTGATGTCCTGTTGCGCGTACACGGCCGCCGCTGTCGCGCAGCGCAGACTCGCCGTGCGCGTACCCGAGCCGCTGACCGGCGGACACCAGATCGGAGCGCTGCTCCGGCACCCCCTCTGGTGGATCTCCCTCGTGTTCAACGGTGGTCGCGCCGGGTTCCAGGTGGCGGCGGTGAGCTTCGCGCCGTTGACCGTCGTGCAGCCCCTCGGTGTGCTGGTGCTGGTGCTCGGTATCCCGTGGTCGGCGCGGCTCGCCCACCGGAGGGTGAGCCGCGCGGAGTGGTGGGGCGCGGCGTACACGATGGTGGCGCTGGGGGTGCTGCTGGCGGTCACGGTCACCGGGGACCATGGCGGGGTCCTGTCCCACGGGGACTCGGTGCTGGTGGGGGTCGCGACGGTGGTCCTGCTTGGAGCGGTCGCGTGGGTCGCGGGTCGGGTGCCGTCGCGGGCCTGGCGGAGTTACCTGCTCGCGGGTGCGGCCGGGGTGGCGTTCGGGGTGTCGGCGGCGACGGTGAAGACCGCCGTTGGGGCCTTTGGTGAGGGTGTGCTGGCGGGGCTCACGCACCCGTCGAGCCCGGCGACGGCGGTGATCGCGGTGTTCGGGTTGTTGCTCGCCCAGGCTGCGTACCAGGGGATGGATCTCGGGGCGCCGCTGGGCATCACCACGCTGGCCAACCCGGTCGCGGCCGCCGTGGTGGGGGTGGCCCTCATGGGGGAGACCTACGCGGGCGGTTGGTTGGGCGGGGTGGTCGCGCTTGGATGCGCGCTGGTCGCCGCGCACGGGATCCGGTTGCTGACGGTGGCTTCCACTGAAGAGGTGGAGGCGGTGCCACCGGGGACACGGGGAACGTAGGGGCGGGGGACCGGCAGGGCGGCAACCTGCCGCTCGCAGCCGGGAAAAGGGGTGCTCATGGTCGGGGAGCTGACTGACTCATACACCGGTCTCGCCCGCTGCCACGCCGTGTGTAGCTGTGGACAAGCGACCTTGCTTCACCTCAGAGCCGGGAGGCGCAGTGCGCTCGGGAACTCGCCAGGAACGTAGAGCGGCCCCGACCACTCGGGTCGGGGCCGTTTCTCGTATCGGTCAGAACTGGTCCGAGCCAACTGCCTGGCCGATGGGGAAGGTGTGTCGGGTGGCGGCGCAGATCGTCTCCAGCGCATGGATCGGCACGTCCTTGGTCGAGTAGCTGATGCGGAGAACCTGCACCACCCACTCACCCGGGATGTCGAGAAGGTCGGCCTCGTAGGGTGTGGGCGGCCGGGCCGTCAGAGTCTCCGAGGCATGCCCGAACTCGTGCCCCAAGTCCTCGATGGCGGCTTGGAGTGTTGGCAGGACGAAGCCTTCTCCATCCAGTCGGGTGTTCTCGCCTACGTCCACCCGGAAGTAGGACGTTGAGATCCTGACCGGAACCTCGTTGGCCCAGAACATCTTCCGCCTCGCGATCACGGGCGCACCGGGCTCCACCCGAAGACCCAGGGCGACATGCTCGTTCGCGGGTTCCTGTCCGACGAACAGCATCTTCCGCTCTGGCGTCAGACCTTGCTGTTGGGCCTCTGTGAGGTAGAGGCTCTTGGACCCCCGTGTGCTCGGCGGAGTCGGCAGCGCCCTCTGCACCAACACTCGAGGGCGTGGGTCCACGGGTCCTGTCGGCGCCTTGTGCACTGAGTCGGCACCTGCCTTCTTCATCTGGGACACCCGTCCGGGCGAGACTCCCAACTGGCGAGCAATGTCTTCCTGTCGCATGCCGCCTTGCTGCGCCTCGATGATCGCAGCTCGACGGATTCGGGAGAGTTCAACGCTCTGGCCTTGAAGGCTGCTCATGGCGGAGGAGGCCGCGCGAGCTCTCTCTAGTGGGTCGGGCATGGCGGCAATTTCATGCAATGTCCGTGCATCCATGGCAAATCCTCATCTCGGGTGCTCCACTGCGGACTTTAGCCCCCCTATTGCGCTGAGCGAAAGAGGGGGTTACTGTCGTCACACGCGAGGGTTTAGCCCCTATAAAGTCGACGCTGCTTCGTCGGCTTGTGGGCGGTGGAGCGGTCGGCGGTCACACAACCAGTGTGCCTGAGCACGTGAGGCCCAAGCGCGGCACCGCGTGATCTGGCTTGGCGGTCACGGTCACGCGGTGTCGATCCTGATGACCTTCTCTGTCGGTTTCCTATCCGGCACTGTCCGTACCGGAGGTGTGCGCCGTGGCGCCCCGTTCCCTGAATCTCTCCGCGCTGGCATGTGTGTGCCATCTCGCGTCCGTGGCGTTCCATCGCCGTCGTCCCAGGCAGGCCGCGCGTGTGCGTGCCTTCGCCGCCAACCCTCCCCGCCGCACCACGTCTTGCTCTCGTGGTCCGTTGGTCCCCGCGCCCAGGAGGCCGATCGATTCCGTCCCCTTGCAGGTCCTGGCGGTCGTCCTGGCCGGGCTGCGGCGGTTGGCGGTGGCCACGTGAGCGTGTTCTCCCCCGAACTGACCTCCCGCGAGGCCACAGTCCCTTTGGCGAGCTTCATCAAGCCGTTCCACGCTCACTACTTCTCCCGGACCGTGGGCACCCCGTTTCGTAAGCGCAAGTACGCCTTCGCAGGACTCCCCAGCCTGATGCCCCTGGTGCGGGCGTTCCTGGACACCAGCGCCGCCGAACGGAGCAAGGACTACCGGTTCCTGTTCACGCTGCTCGGCTCGGAGTTGGCCAACAACGCGATCGCTCACTCGCTGTCGAGTGAGCACGGCAGCACCTACTCACTCACCGTGGACCGGGGTGCGACGGGGATGACGTTGACCTGTCAGGACCAGGGCACCCTGCGCCCCGTGGCCCCCGGCCCGCTCACTGCCGCGACTCCCCAGGAGATTGCGTCGGGGAGCGCGAAGGGCCAAGGGATCGGATTGGGGCTGGTCAACGCCCTCGCGGACCGGTGGGGAGACAACGGCAACCCGAAGTTCCGACAGGTCTGGTTCCACCTCTCCTACGACCTCACCCACAACCCCTGGGCGCACCTCAACACCGCAGAGGACAAGGTGGAGTGCTGATGCTGGACATCGACACCCGGGACCTGCTGGCCGTGGCCGAAGACGCCCTGACCGCCCCGACTCATCTGACTCCGGCGCAGGTGGACGTGTGGCACAACCACACCCTGCGCAACCGCCTCCCCTTGGTCCTGGAGGCTCTGCGGATCGCGCGGGAGGAGAGCGATGGGGAACTGGCGGTCCGGTTGATCGACCAGGCCATCCACGACCACCCCGCACCCACCCGGGTACCCGGCAACAGGCCAGTAGCGGGCACAGTCCCGAAGCAGGAGTCGCTGCCGATCCCTGAGCACGTGCTCTGCGCTCTGCTGCACAAGCACTGGTCGATGACGGTGGAGGGAACGGCACCTGGCGAGACCTTCGTGGCTCGGCGTCCCCTCGGATGGTCCGGCGACGGCGACCCCTACGAGCGCATCACCGCCCCCAACCGCACCGAACTCCTCCGACTGCTCGCCCACCGCCACCTCGGTGTTCACCGGAGCGATCCGGAACCTCCGCCCGCTGCCTGAGAGGCCCCGAGCTCTTCCATAAAAAAGCTCTGGCGGGTGCAGCAACACCCCCAGAGCAGGCCGACAACAACCACACCTTGAAGAGAAGAGATTGCCGACATGGCCATTGTGCCGCACACCCCTGCCCTCAACCACACGAACAGCCCACCCAACGAGTCCCGGTGGGAGTGCCGCGTCTACCCCGGGCACCTCTCCCAGACCAGCCAGGTCCGCACCGACTTCACCGTGGACCTGGACCGGATGACCAGCCTGCCGGTCGAGGCGCGGGAGGACATGGTGTTGTGTCTGAGCGAGATGTTCGCCAACGCCTGTGCGCACTCCCGCTCTGGACAGGACCCCGACGGCAGGGTGGTCCGGACCCTGGACCTGCCTCGGCCGGGGACGGTGCGGGTCTCGATCATCGATGACGGCACCCCCGCCGACGCCGTTTCCGATACCTCTCCGAGGATGCCCCACAGGCGCACGAAGCGGGACTGGGAGCGCGCCGAACGCGGACGCGGCCTGCTCCTACTCGGCCACCTAGCCACCCGGTGGGGGTTCCGGCCGGTGCTGGATTTCCCGTTCTGCGCGGGGCTGGGCACCGTGATCTGGGCCGAGTTCACCCACCCCACCCTCACCGCCGCTGGTGGGGACGCCTGTGGTGGTGTCCGATGAACCGGCCCCAGGTCAGGGAGGAGATCAGGTCGGTCCTGACCGCACCCCGAGGCCACCGCTTCCCCCGGACCAACACACGCCCACCCCAGCCAGGAGTCCCGGCCCTGGAATCAGCGTCCGCCTGGACCGAGACCCACCAGGACCGCCAAGAACGTCTCCTGCGTCAGATGGGCGACAACCCCCGAGTGGCGTACATGCTGCACCACGGGCCCCTCCCGCACTGGGTCACGGTGGCCCGCCACCACCGCGAACAAGCCGCACAAGAAGCCGCCGAGGCCGCTTCCCCCGCCGAACCCGAACCGGAACCCGCTCTGCCCCGGGGCCGCCACAGGGCGCCCCGCCCCTGGTGGGGATGGCCCGCCACCGCCATCAGCTCCACCCTGCTCCTAGGCCTCAACACCCTGGAGATCCTGGGCCAGAACCTCACCCACCCCATCAGCTTCCTGACCTAGCAACACAGGACCGGGGCCCGGCAGACGTCGGGCCCCACCCGTCAAACGTCCGAGACCGACTCGGCGCCGCCGGTGTCGTACCCCTGGGCCGCTCCATCCCCGTGGGCGCGGGAGCAGTCGTGTTGACCTGCACGTTGTTGAGCATCGGATTCTTCGCCCAGCTTCACTGTCGTCGCTCGCTGAAACTGGCAGTTGCTCACTCAAGGTGTCAGGAGGCTTGGCAGATAGGGGGTGTCGGTAAGCGGAGTGTGTCACCAAGTACGAAGCAACCGGTGAGTAGCTTGTCGATGGTTCTCGCTGTTGCGATACTGAGAGAGCGCTGGATTGAGCCCAGCACTGCTGGGTTCCGGACTGTTTGTACTCGTGGCTCTGATGTTCCGTCACCTTCCCAAGCCTGTCGGTGCTGTTCAGACCGTTCGCGAGAGGATGATGGCCATGGTGATGTCCCTGAGGGATGCTGGTCGCCAGGTGATTGCCGGCGTCTGTGAAGGTGTCGTTGGCGGAGTCTGCTCCGCCTTGATGATGGGTGCAGCAGTGCCGGGCTGAGTTCAGCGAAACGATGGCGTGCTGAAGGTCCTACATCCAAGCGGGTGTAGGACCTTCATCTGACTCAAGCGAACATTCGCGCTGCCTGGCGACGCGCCCCTTACCGATGCCCCAGGTACGACCTGCCATGTGTCAGTCCGCAGAACGGAGCGCTGGCCATGCGTGCACGGGCGCCAAGGAGCCCGATAACCTGCCACCTTTGAGAAGCAGCGGGATCCACCGAGGCTGCTCATCAAGTTGTCAGTGCCCAGGTCAGTGCGGTGCAGTGCTGACAACTTCGGTGAGCGCCAACATTCACTGTGGCTCCCTCTGCCCTGGCTGCCGCCTCCTGGGTTTTCGTGACTGGGCATCCGGATCCAACGATCATCGGATCCACTGTGGCGACAGTGAGCCCGGGCGTTGCTTCTGTGGTCACGACAGCTCCACCAACAGTGACTTTCCCGCCCTGTGGGCGTGCTCGGTCTGATCGGTTCCCTTGCCTCGGCGCCTGGCTCCCAGGACCCTGTTCGCGCAGACCCACAGCTGGCAGAGCTTGCCGTCACGGCAGGCGAGGTCTGGGGCCAGCCGCTCTGTGATCTCCTCTGCGAAGTCGGGAACTCGGAACGCTGACTCCCACAGCTTCGCCGCGTCCAGGCCTCGGGGCATGAGCCCCCAGCTGTCCCAGTCCAAGAGGAACAGGCGGGGCGCGGTCAGGTTGGCCCAGTGAAGATCCCCGTGGCCGATCACCCATTGGGAGACGGTCGTGTCGATCTGGGCACCGAATGCTTCCCGGATGGAGCGGTCGATGTCCTCCTGGATGAGGGCGACACGATCGGTGTCCGTACTTGCCAGACGCTCCAGAGCGGCAGATAGCTCCTCCCACCACTGGCCGCTCAGCTCAGGAGCCCTGTCCAGCGTGTAGGCGGTGGAGACCACCGGTTCGCCGATGAGCGTCATCTCCTCGGCACGGCAGACGAGGCCGTCGTTCATCCAGTGGACCGTCTGGATGAACGACGGCTTGGGCACGGCATGCACGGCCACCGACGCCTCCAACCCGCTGAACTCGCGGGCGAAGACTCTGGCTGGCGGGCGCCAGCTGATCCGCGCCCAGGTCCCCCGCTTTGTCGGCGCCCCCACCGATGGGCGGGATCCACGTACCACCAAGCGGTCCTCAATGAGACGAACGCCAAGTCTCTCTTCCGCCTCCTCAAGCAGGTCTGGCGGTCTCACTTGGTCTTGGAAGTGAAAGGTCGTTGGAGCGGCGTGTTCGGGGGTGGGGGCGCTCAACCGGTCACCTTTCGAGGCGTTCCCGAAGATCGGTGCTGGCCTGTGCCAAGGGGACGCGGCTCTGGTCGCCCGAGACCATGTCGCGGACGGTGACCTCGCCGGACTCCTGCTCCTCGGAACCGAAGATCACCGTGAACCGCGCGTTCTGCGCGTTCGCCCACTGCAACTGCTTGCCGAGCTTGCCAGAGGACCCCAGATAGGTGCCCACCCGCAGCCGCTGCGCGCGCAGCTCGCTCGCCAACTTCATCAGCTCAGCCTGACCGCCCAGCACCGTGATCGCCACGTCGAGTCCGCCAGCGGGAGCGTCGTCGGTCTCCTGAAGCGCCAGGATGCGCTCGATGCCGATGGAACCGCCGCAGGCGGGCATGTCCGGGCCGCCCAGCGAGGCGACCAGGCCGTCGTAGCGCCCGCCCGCCGCGATCGATCCGGGAAATCCCTCGGCCTCGACCTCGTAGATCGCACCGGTGTAGTAGTCCAGGCCGCGCACCATGCGCGGGGCGAACACGGCGCGGTCGCCCAGACTCGCAGTCAGCTCCAGCAGGCTGTCGATCTGAGCGAGGCCGCGCTGGCCGCGCTCGTTCGTGGCGAGCTTGGACCGGATCAGGTCCTGGTCGTCGGAGGCGACGTCCTCGGCCAGGCGCTCGGCGCTCGCCACGTCCAGGCCGCGCTCATCAACCAGTTCCTTGGCCACCGCGCCAGCGCCTACCTTGTCGAGCTTGTCGAGCGTCGCCAGGACCCCGTCACCGTTCTCCTCCGCGACGCCGTAGACCTCCAGCAGACCCCTGAGCGCTTCACGACTGTTGACGAGGAAGCGGAACCGCTTCACCCCCAAGGAATCCAGGCCCTCGGCCAAGGCCAGGACGACCTCGGCGTCAGCCAGCGGGGAGGAAGAGCCCACCGTGTCGATGTCGCACTGCACGAACTCCCGGAACCGGCCCTCCTGGGGGCGGTCGGCCCGCCACACCGGGCCGATGGCGTAGCGCTTGTAGGGGTTGGGCAGCTTCGCCCCGTGGGTGCCGATGACCCGGGCCAGGGGAACCGTGTGGTCGTAGCGCAGGGCAAGGTCGGGCTTGCCGGAGGCCTCGTGCACCCCGCGTCGCAGGATCTTGAACAGGAGTTGAGAAGCCTCTTCGCCGTACTTCCCGGTCAGCACCTCCAGCCGCTCGAACGCGGGAGTCTCCAGCGGATCGAACCCGTAGCGCTCGAAGATGTCGCTGACGGTGGCGAACGCCGTTCGACGGCGGCGCAGGTCGTCGGCGAGGAAGTCCCTCGTTCCGGAGGGGGCTGCTGACTTGGCCATGTGAACGCTACTCCTGCTGTGACTTCACGGTTCCCGGGACGGCGTCAGACTACTGTGGGTCAGGCTCGCTAGCCGACCAGTCAGGGAAGTGCCGGGCCAGGAGCGCGACCAGTGAGTCGCGGTCTCCGGGGCTGCCGTGACCGGTGTGCAGCAGCGGTGTACCGTCGACGGCCTCCAACTCCTCCCAGCCGTTGAGCGAGTCCATGAGCGCGCGCACCCCCGTCATCAGGGACAGGGACATCTGCGGCACGATCGCGTCCAGGGCGTGTGCCTGGTAGTAGATCGAGGAGCGCCGGGGCGCGGTGGAGTCGATGCGTTCGGCGTAGTTGACCTCGCTCACCTGCGGATAGCACGAGTCCAGCAGGACCTTGGGCACGTCCCACACCGGCATGAAGCAGTCCACCTCACCGGTGCGTCGCTTGGGATAGGGGAGCGGGCGGCGGCCGTTCATCAGGCAGAACAGCAGTTCGGCCATGACGTCCTCACGGTTGTAACCCATCAGGAGGCTGGAGCCGCCGATCTCCTTGTTGAGGGCACGGCCCACGAGGTTGAGCAGCCAGGTACCGAAGAAGTGCGAGGAGTCGGGCCCGTAGACGGACCGGATCTCAGCCCACAGGGCCTGGGGCGTGGTACTCATCCCCAGCAGGGCCGAGATGTCCTCCGGATAGAGGACACGGTGGCCGAACCCGTGTCCCTCACAGAGCTCCCGTGCCCTGTCGGCGGCGGTCCCCCTCCAGAGGGGGTCGAGAACCACGGTGAAGCACAGGACCTGGTCCGCGGGAAGGTCCTGCGCTGTGGCGTAGCGGCGCAGTCCTTGGACGATGCTGCTGGAGTCGCCACCGCCGGAGATTCCGGCGACCAGCGGAAGCCCCACGCGGTGTTCGTGGAGGAAGTCCGCGATCTTGTCGAAGACCATTTCGCGGAGCTGCTCGTCGTCCACGAGGTGGACACCGTGAAGGGAGTCCTTCTCCGCGTACTTCAGGTCGTACATGGCCGCGACCGGACGGTCCGTGTGCGCATATGTGCTGAGGGCGGGCGGAACCAGTTCAGCGTCGGTGTTGCGCATGCACTGCAGGATGACGTTGCTCGCCTCCGGAACCTCCTCCAGCGTGTGTGAGATGGGAACGGGCCGCAGGCTCCCGTCGCCGGGTACTTCGTAGGCCTGGAACATAGACGGCGGAAAGCGGTTCGCGCGCAGCAGATCGGCGAACGACAGTGCGTCCTTCTGCGCCAAGGGCCTCGCCCCGTTGGCGAAGAGCAGTGTGACCCGTTCCCAGTTACTCACTCATGGCTCCTTCGTACTCTCAGGCGGACGGACTCGTCGGTCTAGAAGTGAGCGGTCAGGGCGGAGCAGGCCAGGGTCTCCTCCACCCGGGGCGCGGTCATCCTGTCCATGCCGACCAGGGGCAGGGTGAGCGTCATGATCCTGTTGAGGTCGGAGGTGGTGAGCTGCGTCGTGAGGTCGGTGGACGTCGTGAGGCCGGTGTCGTAGCTCATGTGCGCCTTTCCCGTGGGGTCGTCACCATCGCGATGACCGGAAGCGGACTGCCGTCCAGCGGGATTCGTGCTGCGAACGGCGACCGGAGCCAAAAGTGTCGCGCAGACCGAGAGCCTGACCTATGCGCACGCGCATAGCTCCACCGTTCGATGCATGCGCTGTGTTCGAAAGATCCGGCCCGGCCAGCACGAGGGTGTGCAGGATGTCGGAGGCGGATGCCCCGACCCGTCGCTGGTCCTACGCTGAACGCCGAGAGTGCGATGCACGTCATGTCTGGAAAGAGCAGGAGAGCATGATTCGCTCAGTGGTGTTCGACGTCGGAGAGACACTCATCGACGACACCCGGGAATGGGCGCGGTGGGCCGACTGGCTCAACGTCCCCCTCCACACCTTCTCCGCCGTACTGGGGGCTGTGACAGCCGAGGGCCGCAACAACGCGGAGACCTTCGACTACTTTCGTCCGGGCTTTGACCTGTCTGAGGAGCGCCAACGACGTGAGGACGCGGGCCGTGGGGAGCTCATCGAGGACGTGGACCTCTACTCCGACGTCCGGCCCGGGCTGCAGGCCTTGCGGGACGCCGGACTCTGGGTGGGGATCGCCGGCAACCAGACCGCCCGTGCCGGGGAGCTCCTCCGCCAGTTGAACCTACCGGTCGAGGCCATCGCCACCTCCGGCGAATGGGGAGTGGCCAAACCCGGCCCCGGTTTCTTCGACCGCGTCATCGCCATGGCTCCCGGGGAACCGCAGGAGATCGTGTATGTCGGCGACCACCGTGACAACGACGTCCTTCCCGCCAACGAAGCCGGGCTGCGATCGGCGCTGATCCGTCGCGGCCCCTGGGGGTACCTGTGGGCGGATCAGCCTCGGGTACGTGAGGAAGCGCACTGGGTCATCGACTCGATCAAGGAACTGCCAGGTCTGCTCACCGCCAGGGACTGACACCGGCCTCAGCGACGAAATCACGAGTCTGGACCTGGATTCGCCCGGACGACAGAAGGAGACCGGACAGCGCTCGCACGTGAGGATTGAGGCGCGTGTGCTCCGGTGCCCTTTGCCACGCGGCTCGGAGGTTGGCCAGAGCCACTTCCTGGCGTCCCAGGAGGTGGTGGGCGCGGGCCACGTCGATGAAGTAGTGCGAAGCGCGCTCTGCGGGAAGCCCCTGGGGCGGAGTCCAGCCCGCAGCCACTTCAAGTGCCTGGTCGGGGTCCTCGCACTCCAGAGCCAGAGTGACCTGGTGGACACGCACCGAAGCGCTGCCGAAGGCCGTTCCGGTGTAGACCGCCTCCCGGGTGTGCTCAGCGGCGAGGCGCGCTTGCTCCAGGTGAGGCGCGGCCTGCCGGGGGTGGCGGTTCCGCGCGGCGAACACAGCGGCACGCATGTGCAGGGATCCATAGGCCGCCCAAGAGCGCGCGTCCGAGGGCGTCAGATTCTCCGCTGCCCGTTCGAGTAGACGACGTCCCGCTTCGTGTTCGCCGGAGCAGAAGAAGGTCTCCCCGCGCACGTAGGTGGCGGCGGCCCGTGTCACCTCGTCTCCGGTCTGGTCGGCTGCCCACAGGAGAACCTGGATGGTGCGGGCGGAGAGGTGGTGGAGGCCGAACTTGTCCGCGATCGCGTCGGCGGCCCGGTACGCCTGGACCAGCAACCGGGCCGTGTGAGCACGCTCTTGCCCTTGATGACTCAACAGGGCGCGGCTCAGTTCAGGGAGAAGGTCGGGAAGGCGTCTCATCAGGCAGCTGTAATGGGAGTTCAGGCGGCATCGGATGATGCCGCTGACTTCGCGCTGGAGCTGACCGAGAGTGCGCACCCTGCCGTCATCGGGGAGGTCGTACCGGTTGACGAGGGATTCCAGCAGCACGATGCCGCGATCCCAGTCGACATCGTCGCTCCAGCCTGCCGAGGCCAGTTTCTCGGGCTCGCGTTCCGTGGGGACTCGGGGCGCCCTGTCGTGTGGGTGCTGATCCAGGGCACCGAGTCCTCGGAGGGCTTCGTGGATCTTGCGTCGGTCGCTGAGTCCCCTGCCAGCTTCAGCGCGCGTGATGGTGCTTTGGGCGACCCCACACATCCTGGCCAGAGCTTCCTGAGACAGGTTCCTGACCCGTCGGCGCAGGAAACGGATCACCCGCTGAGCGTCGCGTTCTCGGACGGCGTCCGCCATCTCCGGATCCCGCCATACCCAAGATGGGATGCACTCACAGGGACTGTGACGGGCGCTGCGGTCCCGTCCGCAGTTTCCACAACGCATCGAGGGGCTCCTCCGTTACCTGGGGGCGCAACGAGATGACTCCACAGTAACCACGGTTCCCTCTCCATATTCAGGTTCGCGCCATCGAACGTAAGCCGATGAGGAGTGGCCGGGCCTGTTTTTGTCCCCAGCCTGTGGATAACCCGGTGGAGAAACGTTACGGCGACCGCCGCCGGGAGCGCCCCAGCGGCGGCGGTCGGCTTTCGTTGCGTATTTTCGTCACGGTGAGTTGCGTCCCCGCGGCCGTTCCGCCGCAGGTCACCGCGTCATCCTCGCACCTCGGCACCGGTGGACTCGGTGCTGCGGGACCTCCTTGCGGTGGACGGGCCCACCGGGCTCAGAGCTCGGGGAAACCCACCGTGACCACCAGACCCCCCTCCGGACGTGCCCTCGCGGTGGCCTTGGCGCCATGGGCCGTCGAGATCGAACGGACGATGGACAATCCGAGCCCGCTCCCGGGCCGGTCCCGGTGCAACCGTGCCGCGTCACCACGGTGGAAGGGCTCGAACAGCTCCTCCGCGTCACCCACCTCCGCCCCGGAGTTGGTCACCCTCAGCACCGTGCGCCCCGCCGCCGTGCGTACTCGCACCTCCACCCACCCGTCGGTGGCGTTGTACCGAACGGCGTTCTCCACCAGGTTGCGCACCAGGTGCTCCAACAGGACCGGATCCCCGTCCACCGGAGCGGACTCCGCGTCCACCCGCAGGTCCACCCCCTCCTCCTCGGCCGCCCCCGCGTGCTGGGCCACCACACCGTGGGCCACCTCGGCCAGGTCCACCTCCTCGGTCCGCGCCAGCCCGCGATCGGACCGGGCGAGCAACAGCAGCCCGCTGATCAGCGCCTCACTACGCGCCACCGAATCCAGCGCCCGACGGAAGGTCGGCCGCAGATCGTCCGGGACCCGGTCCTGGGCCAACGGCACCTCCAGCGCCGCACGCTGCACCGACAACGGCGTGCGCAGCTCGTGCGAAGCGTTGGAGACGAACCGGCGCTGGGAGTCGAAGGCCCGCTCCAACCGGGACAGCATGCCGTCGAACGTGTCACCCAGCTCCCGGAACTCGTCGTCGGGCCCCCTCAGGTCCAACCTGCTGTGCAGGTCGTGCTCGGACAGGGTGCGCGCCGCGTCGGTCACCCGGTGCAGCCGCCGGAGCGGCCCGCCCGCGATCACCCACCCGGCCAACGCCGCCAACAGGGTCACGCCCAGGAGGATCAGCACCGAGTTCAGGAGCAGGTCCGACAACACCCCCACCTGGTAGTCGTCCACCAGGACGGCCAGGGGCTCGGCCCCGGTCGCCACCCAGTCGGTGGTCGGAGCCGCCTCCCCGGTCTCTCCCGGCTCCCCGCCCTCGCCGGTCGGCGCGGGAACGGTCGGAGCCGGAATGACGAGGGTCTCGGCCGGATCGCTGGTGGGCAGCGCCGCCGTCGTGGACAGCTCCACCCCCCGCATCTCCAGACTCGCGGAGACCATCGCGTAGTTGGCGGAGAGCAGCAGCGCCCCGCCGACGGCGAAGACCCCCGTGTAGACGAGGGCGAGCTTCGTCCGCAGGGTCAGGCTGGCGAACCGGTCCAGCCATCGACGCGTCACGCCGGAGACGGCGGAGTGCGGTGCGGCCACGTCAGATCCGGTAGCCGTGGCCGGGCACGGTCTCGATCACCGCGGGCGCACCGAGCTTGCGGCGCAGCCCGTGCACCACCACCTTCAGCACCCCGCTGAACGGGTCCAGGTGGGCGTCCCACACCTTCTCGATCAGGTGCGTCGCGGTCACCGGCGCACCGTCCGCGCGCAGCAGCTCCTCCAACACCCCCAACTCCTTGGGGGAGAGCGACAGCGCGCGCCCGTCACGGGACGCCGTCCGCCGCGTGGTGTCCAGCACCAGGCCCGCCCGGCTCAGCGTGGGCGGCGCCGCCGGACGCGCCCGACGGCCCAGGGCCCGCACCCGCGCCACCAGTTCCAGGTACGCGAAGGGCTTGGCCAGGTAGTCGTCGGCGCCCAGGTCCAGCCCGTCCACCCGATCCTCCAGACCACCGGCAGCGGTGAGCATCAGCACCCGGGCCTGCACACCGGGGTCCTCCGCGATCCGCAGGCACACCTGGTCCCCGTGCAGCACCGGCAGGTCGCGGTCCAGGACGACGACGTCGTAGTCGTGCACGGTGGCCATCTCCAGCCCGGTGTCACCGTCGTGGCACACGTCCACCGCCATGCCCTCACCGCGCAGCCCCTCGGCCACGGTCTCCGCCAGGTCGGGCTCGTCCTCGACCACCAGAATGCGCATGCGTTCCCCTCGCCCCGAGCCGATCGTCGGCGTTCCCGACTGACCAGCACTATCCACCGCCCGGTTAGGCCGAGGTTAACCCCGCGAAGCCCCCGCGACCGGGCGACCGGGGGCCGCAGGACCCTAACCACCGGCTAACCGCGCTCCCGCTGACATGTGCCGTGCACCCACCCAGCGGCGTCGGCCCGACCGGCGCCCGGACCAGGAGGACCACATGCGCTCACTGACCCTCACGGCCGTGGCCGCGGCGGCGGCCGGGCTCCTGCTCACCGGCTGCGGAGCCCTCGGCGGGGACGACGCGGCGGACCCGGAGGCCGCCCCCGAGAAGTCCATGGACGAGGCGATGCTCGACTACGCCGCCTGCATGCGCGACGCCGGTTTCGACATGCCCGACCCCGACCCGGACAGCGGCATGATCTCCCTCCCCACCATGGAGGAGCCCGACGAGGAGATGATGGCGGCCATGGAGGAGTGCGAGTCGCTCCTCCCCGTGGACGAGAACGCGCCCTCCGAGGAGGAGCAGTTCGAGATCGACCTCCGGATCGCCGAGTGCCTGCGGGAGAACGGCGTCGACGTCCCGGACCCCGAACCCGGAATGGGGCTCGGGATCCCGATCGAGCCCGACGACGACGAGCACATGGCGGCGGTCAGCACCTGCACCGGTGCCGAAGAGGGCGGCGGCGTCGAACTCGAATCCGTCGAGGGCGACTCGTGAGCACGGACACCGACCTCCTTCCCGAGGAGGAGACCCGTGACGAGGAGCCGCCTCGGCCCCGTCGGGGGAAGGGGTTCGTGTGGCTGGCGGCGGCGCTCCTGAGCCTCGCGGTCCTGTGCGCGGGAGCGGCGGTGACGGTCTGGGGCTGGCCCCAGGGAGCCAAGGAGGAGGAGACCACCGCCCCCGGCGCCACCGCCTCGGTCGAACGCACCACCCTCCTGCGGGAGGAACGGTTGGACGGCGTCCTCGGGTACGCGGGCGGCGGCTCGTTCTTCGCGCGCTCCGACGGCGTGCTCACCTGGCTCCCCGAGGAGGGCGCCGAACGCTCCGCCGGGCAGCGGGTCTGGGAGATCGACGGCCGCCCCGTGGTCCTGCTGCGGGGCGACACACCCGCCTACCGGACCCTGGAGCCGGGCTCCAAGGGGCCGGACGTGCGCCAGTTCGAGCAGGCGCTCTCCGAGCTCGGGTACGGCGGCTTCACCGTGGACGACGAGTACACCTGGCTCACCGCCGAGGCGGTGAAGCGCTGGCAGCGGGACACCGACGGCATGGAGGTCACGGGCACGGTCGAGCCGCACCAGATCTGGTACACCTCCGGCCCCATCCGGGTGACCGGACACGAGGCCGCGGTGGGCGAGAACGTGGGCCCCGCGACGCCGCTGGTCACCACCGCGTCCACCCGACGCGTGGTCCGGGTGGACCTGAAGGTGGGCGACCGCGACCTCGTGGACGAGGGCGACGAGGTCACCGTGGAGATGCCGGACGGTCAGACGGTCACCGGAGAGGTGGAGTCCGTGGGCGACGTGGCCCAGGTGGAGGAGGACGAGCCCGGCGGTGGCGGCGGGGGTTCGCCCACTGTGGAGGTGCTGGTCTCCCTGGACGCGGACGCCGAGGGGGCCGAGGGCTTCCTGGACCAGGCGCCGGTCAAGGTCCTCGCGCAGGGCGAGTCGCGCGAGGACGTGCTCGCCGCTCCCGTGGGGGCGCTGATCGCCCTCTCCGGCGGCGGTTACGGGCTGTCCGTGGTGGACGGCGACGGAACGGTGCGGGACGTGCCGGTGGAGACTGGCTGGTTCTCCGACGGGCTGGTGGAGGTGAACGGTGACGGCGTCGACGCCGGTACCGAGGTGGTGGTCCCCGAATGACCGCCGTGGAGTTCACCGGGGTGAGCCGCCACTATCCGGGCGGGGTACGCGCGCTGGACGGGGTGGACCTGCGCGTGGAGCGCGGGGAGATGCTCGCGATCGTCGGCCCCTCGGGGTCGGGGAAGTCCACGCTGCTCAACCTGCTCGGCACCCTGGACGCCCCGACCTCCGGGAGCGTGCGCGTGTTCGGACACGACGTCGGGGAGCTCGGTGACGACCAGCTCGCCGCGCTCCGGGCACGGACGATCGGGTTCGTCTTCCAGCAGTTCCACCTGGCGCCCAACGTGTACGCCGTGGACAACGTGGCCGACGGGCTGCTGTACGCCGGTGTGCCCGCCCGGACCCGGGTACGGCGGGCCCGTAGGGCCCTGGAACGGGTCGGGCTGGCGGACCGGGCCCACCACCGTCCGCACGAGCTCTCCGGCGGGCAGAAGCAGAGGGTGGCGATCGCGCGGGCCGTGGTGGGTTCTCCGCCGCTGCTGCTGGCCGACGAACCCACCGGGGCGCTGGACACCGCCTCGGGTGAGGCCGTGATGCGGGTGCTCCGGGAGCTGAACGAGGACGGGGTGACCGTCGTGGTGATCACCCACGACCGGGAGCTGGCAGACTCCCTGCCCCGCCGGGTGGAGGTGCGCGACGGCCGTGTGGTCGCGGACTCCGGTGCCTCGCGAGAGTCGGGAGACCCACGGGGGGCAGGTGAGCTCCACGGGGCGGGTGACGCACGCGAGCCGGGGGGCCCACGGGCTCCGGGTGGCCCAGAAGCCTCAGGTGGTTTGCGGGGATCGGGCGCCTCGGACGAGCCGGGGGACCCACGCGAGACAGGTGACGCACTGACCCCGACTGGCCCACGGGGCCCGCAGGGCTCTCCGACGCCGGGCGCCGCCCCGGGCTCGGAAGGCACCCGGAACCGGGCGGAGGCGGGTCGGTGAGGGGGCTCCCGCGCTGGTGGCGCGACCGCCGGTCACCGCTCCGCCCCGCCCGACTCTCCCTGGTGGACCGCCTGCGGACCGGGTCGAGCGGGCTGCGCGCCCGGCCCACCCGCGTGGTGCTCTCCGCTCTGGGCATCGCCATCGGGATCGCGGCGATGGTCGCGGTGGTGGGGGTCTCCTCCTCCGGCCAGGCCGAACTCGACCAGCGGATCGCCCGGCTCGGCACCAACCTGCTGTCCGTCACTCCGGGCGAGAACCTCTTCGGTGAGGCCGCCAAGCTCCCCGAGGAGGCGCGGGGGCGGATCGACCGGATGCCGGAGGTGGAGCACACCTCCCAGGTGGAGCAGGTGAGCGGCGCCAACGTCTACCGGAGCGACCTCGTCCCGAGCGCCGAGTCCGGCGGGATCGCCGCCTACGGCGTCGACCTCGACCTGCTGGAGGCCGTCCGGGCCGAGATGGCCGAGGGCACGTGGCTGAACGGGGCCACCTCCGACCACCCGGCGGTCGTGCTCGGCGCGTCGGCGGCCGGTCGCCTGGGGGTCGACCGGATCACCCCGGACACGCTGGTGCTCATCGGAGACACCTACTTCTCCGTGGTCGGCGTGCTGGAGCGATCGGAGCTGGCACCGGAGCTGGACAACGCGGCACTGGTCGGCCAGAGGATCGCGGAGGAGGTGCTCGGCGCCAAGGGCGAGGCCTCCACGGTGTACGTGCGGATCGACCCCGAGCACGTGGAGCGGGTCCGGGACGAGGTGGGCCGCAACGCCAACCCGGAGAAGCCGAACGAGGTCAGGGTGTCCCGACCGTCGGACGCGTTGGAGGCCCGGCAGGCCGCCGACCAGACCTTCCAGGGGCTGCTGCTCGGTCTGGGCGGGGTGGCCCTGCTGGTGGGCGGGGTGGGAGTGGCCAACACGATGGTCATCTCCGTCCTGGAGCGCCGGGGCGAGATCGGTCTGCGCCGCGCCCTGGGTGCCACCCGCCGCGACATCAGGGGGCAGTTCCTGGTGGAGGCGATGGCCCTGTCCGCGCTGGGCGGGGTGTTCGGGGTGCTGCTGGGTTCCCTCGCCACGGCGGGGTACGCGCTGCTGCGCGGCTGGCCGGTCTCCCTGCCCTGGTGGGCTGGGGCGGGCGCGGTGGTCGCGACGGTGGCCATCGGCGCGGTCGCCGGGATCGTTCCCGCGCTGCGTGCCGCCGCCCAGCACCCCACGGAGGCCCTCGGTACCGCCTGACGGGCGCGGCCCACGGCCACCGCCTGAGCCCACTCACGGCGTGGACGGAACGGCGGACCACGGTCCGCCCCCGGCTCCGTGGATCACGGCCGCCCCGGCCCGGGGCGGATGACCACCCAGTGCCGGACAGCCCCGGCGGCCCGTGGTCCGCCCGGCCCGTGGAGCACGGCGGCCCGGCCCCGGTTCCCCGGGACCGGGCCGCCGCCGGATCCGCACCGCCCCCGAGTCACCCCTGCGGGTCGGCCTCCGGAACCGGAACCCTCCACACCAGCACCGTGCCGCCGTCCTCGCCCCGCCCCGCGCTGAAGCCGCCGCCCAGGGCCTGGGCCCGCTGGTCCAGGTTGCGCAGCCCGCTGCGGCGGCCCCCCTCGGGGAGTCCCACCCCGTTGTCGGTCACGGTCAGGACCAGGGTGGTGGGGCGACCGGTGGCCGACTGCTCCTCCACCGTCACCGAGACGTGCACCTCCGTGGCGCGGGCGTGCCGGGCGACGTTGGTCAGTCCCTCCCCGAGGACCGCCAGCAGCTGCTCGCCCACCTCGTCGGGGACGGACGCGTCGATCGGTCCGTCCAGACTCACCCCGGGGTGGCAGCCCAGGCTGTGCGCCGTGTTCTCCGCCAACCGCAGGATCTGCCCCCGCAGCGACGTGTCCCGTCGGCTGGGCGGGTGCTGGAGGTCGAAGACGGTCGACCGGATCTCCCGGATCGTGCCGTCCAGCTCGTCGATGGTGCGCTGGACCCGCTCCCCGGCCTCCGTCGAGCTGATCAGCCGGACCGTGCTCATGAGGGTCATCGCGGACGCGAACAACCGCTGGATCACCACGTCGTGCAGGTCCTTGGCGATCCGGTCCCGCTCCTCCAGGACCACGATCCGCTCGCTGTCCCGCCGTGCCTCGGCCAGCTCCAGCGCCACCCCCGCCTGCACGGAGAAGGAGTGCAGCATGCGCCTGATGTTGGAGTCGAACGGCGCCCTGTCGGAGAGCTTGCCGAGCAGCAGGACCCCGCGGGTGTTGCCGGGGGTCCCCAGCGGCACCAGCAGCCCGGGGCCGTAGCCGCGGTGGGTGAGCATCGGGCAGTTGGCCTGGCGCAGGTCGGGGATGGCCTCGGCCTCACCCGTCTCGTACACCCAGCCGCAGGAGGAGTCCTGGATCTCCACCGGGGTCCCCAGGATCTCCTGCGCGATCGGACCGTCCGCGAACTCCGCGAACAGGTGCCCGCGCGCGTGCGGATCCGGCAGCATCACCACGGCGGTGTCCGCACGGGCGATCTCCCTGGCCTGGGCCGCCATGTAGGCCAGCACCTCGTCGGTGTCGGCCCCCGACAGCAGCCGGGTGGTGATCTCCGTGGAGGCGGCCAGCCACCGCTCGCGCAGCCGGGTCTCCTCGTACAGGCGGGCGTTCTCGATGGCCACACCGGCGGCGGTGGCCAGCGCGGTCACGATCGTCTCGTCCTCCTCGTCGAACTCCCCGCCGTTCTCCTTCTCGGTCAGGTACAGGTTGCCGAACACCTCGCCGCGCACCTGGATCGGCACCCCGAGGAAGCTCGACATCCTCGGGTGGCCCTCCGGGAACCCACCGAAGTCCGGGTGGTCGCGCAGGTCGGAGAGGCGCAGCGTGGCCTGCTCGAACGAGGGCGTGCCGAGCACGCCCTTGCCGTGCGGGAACCGGCCGATCCGCTCGGCCTGTTCCTGGGTGAACCCGACCGGGATGAACTCGGTGAAACCGCCGTCCTCACCGATCACGCCCAGCCCGGCGAACCTGGCCTCGGCCAGGTGCGCGGCGGCCTCGGTGAGCCGCCGCAGTACGGTCGCCAGGTCCAGATCGCCACCGATGTCCAGGACCGCCTGGAGCAGAGAGTGCATCCTCCCCTGAGCGGAGAGCCCCGGGTTCATCTGGGAGTGCACATCCGCGAGGAGCTCGTCCAGGGACTTCGGGGACCACCGGTGGCTCTGGGGGATCTTGGTCATGTGTGGTTCAACCTCCGCAGAGCCGTTGAGGGGTTGAGGGCTAATACCTGAATTGTCGTTGGTTTTTTCCCGGTTTGCCACATCTTGCTGCTAGGAAGCTTGTTCGAGGGGCCGGGAATTCCCCCGCAATCGAGGACAGCGGCCCGGCAATTCATGCTAACGTCACGTTCAGTTGGCGCAGGAAGGCACTCTGTGACCTCGTGTCGACTGCCCCCGCACCCCCGTTCTCCGGGGTGCCCCCCACACGAACACCACGAGCCTCCGTCACCCGGTGCCCCACCGGAGCGGACCGGCTCACTCGGCGGAAGGAAGCCCCCGGTGTCTGGATACCACGGTACGGTCGGCGCCATCGGCGTCCGCCTCGCCGTGTGCCCGGAACCGATCCGACGGGCCCTGACGCTCGCCGGTCTGGTCACCGGGGTCCTGTTCACCGTGTGGCTCGTCTCCGCGGCCCCGGCGCACTCCTCGGAGTTGCCCGGTGCCGAGAACCCGCTCACCGCGGGCGTGGTGGGAGGCACCGGACTGGTGACGGGAACCGAGACGCTCGGCGGTTCGCTCAGCGGCGCGGTCACCACCGTGGGGGAGCGCGCCACCCAGCACGCCACACAGGCGGTCGACGGCGCCTCGGAGACCGCGCGTGCGGTCGAGGCCGAGGCCTCCGAACCCGTCCAGCAGGTCCGGGACGCGGTCCGGGAGACCTCCCTCCCGCGCCCCGACCACCTGACCGACCTCGTCGTCCCGGAGACCCCGCGGGTCACCGAACCCGTGCGGGTCCCCGAGGACGAGGACCCCTCGGCCGACGACCGTCAGGACGACCGCGAGACCGGTGCCCAGGCCCCGGACGAGCGGCGCGCGGTGGCCGAGAGGCCCGCCGCCGACGCCCTGGTCGCGGCCCAGGAACGCGGTTCCGTCGAACACCGGGCCGGGGACGCCACCGAGCGCGACCGGTCCACCGACACCGCCCCCCGCTCCGCCGAGGCGCTCACCACCATCGCGGGCGGCACCGCCCCCGCGTCCGGTGGCACCGCCTTCGCGCCCGCCGTCGCCGGGTTCCTGCCCGTCACCGGCGCCCCGGCGCCCGCCCCCGGCCTGTTCGAGGCCGCCCGGCACGTCCTGCGCTCGGTTCCCGCCGAGTCCGCCGACGAGCCGACCTTCTCTCCGGACTAGCGGACCACCGGACCGCGTCCCGCGCCCGTACGCCCTGAGCGTCCCGCGCCGCACGCGACCAGCCCGGCACGGCTTCTCCAGCCACACCCTTCCCAGCGGCACCAGCACTCGGTGACCTTCTGGGGGTTGACGTGAACCCCGCACCTCGAACGCGAGGTTCACGTCAGCCGGTGGTCCGCCAGACCGACCGACTGAATCCGGATCGAACCCGCTCGCCCGCACCAGGGACGCAGGGGCTCACCGACCGGAGAGCTCGCCAGTACCACCCTCAGGACCGACGCCCCTGGCCAGGGAGACGGTCCGACGCGACGGGGCACGACACCCGCTCCGTCGCGCCCCCTCGAACAGAACACACGCTCACTCCGGAAGGACTCACATGTTCCACACCGCCCGTACCTCTGCTCGGACCCTGCTGGTGGCCGCCGGCACCGCCGGATTCGTCGCCCTCGGCGTCGGAGTCGCCGGAGCCGACACGCTCGGCGGTGCCACGGACGCCCTCCCCCTGGGCGACCTGGGAAACCAGGTTCCCGGCGCCCTCACCGAGGGGATCGCCACGCCCCTCGGTGACCTGGTCAAGGTCCAGCCCGGCGAGATCTCCGCCCAGCCCGACGTCCAGCACCAGAACAACCCCGTCGGGACGGTCGTCGGCGACACCGTCAGCACCGACACCCCGGTCACGGCCGGTCAGGACAACGCGGGCAACGTCGGTCCGCTGGACCTCGGCAAGGCCACGGAGACCCTGCCGCTGAGCGAGGCCGGCGGCGCGGTCGACCCGATCTCCATGCTGCTCGGCGGGACCGGCCTGCTCGACGGCCTCGGGGGCGGGAGCCTGCCGGTGTCGATGAGCGCGCCCAGCGCCGCCGTCGTCGAGGACACCGTCACGGAGCTCGGCACCCGGGCGCAGGAGGGTCTGCACCAGCCCGGCCTCGATGTGGTCGGCCTGGACTCCCCCGTCCAGCAGCTGGGCGAGACCGTCCCGATGAGCGAGCCGGTCGGCTTGGACGCGGGTGAGAACGCCGACCTCACCGGCGGCCTGACCACCCTGCTGCCGAAGGACGTCCGGGAGACCCTGCCGATGTCCGCCCCCTCGGAGCTCCAGGTGGTGGGCGCCACCGAGCAGGCCGTCACCGACACCGTGGGCGACGTCCGCGGCGCGGTCGACGGCCTGGGGATCGAGGAGACCCTGCCGATGTCCGGCGTCGAGGGCCTCGAACTCGTGGACCCGGCCCTCGACGGCGGCCTCCACGGGGCCTCGGGCCTGGGTGAGAAGGTCGGCGCCATGGAGGCCGGCGACGTCGCCGACGTGGCCGGTGGAGCGATCGGCACCGGTGGCCTGGTCGACGTCCAGGGCCTGCCGGAGCTGGGCGAGCCCGAGGTCGCCCCGCTGCCCCTCGCCTCGGAGCTGCCCACCAACGAGCTCCCCACGGGCGAGCTGCCGACCGGCGACCTGACCTCCCAGCTGCCGCTCGGACTGTAGGCCCACGAACGTGCGCCCGTCGGTCGTGGCGGGCGCACCACGCCTCGGGCGGTGAGCGGAACCACTTCCGTTGACGGTGGTGCCAGTGGGGACTGTGGGGGTTTCCCGGCACGTACCAGCGGAAAGTCAGAGTTCCCGCCGCCCGGGGCACCTGCCCTGCCAGGGGCACGAAGGGCCCCCGTCGCTGTTCGCGACGGGGGCCCTCCGCGTGCCCGGGTCGGTTCCGATGGAACAGCCGGATCCCACAGGGGCGTGAAGGGGCCCCGTCGCTGTTCGCGACGGGGGCCCTCCGCGTGTGCGGGCCGGGTCCCGTGGAACAGCGGGACTCCGTTGTCTGGCTGGAGCGGTCAGGCGAGGGACGCGTCGGTCCCGCACGTGTGGTCTGCGATGGCGGCTCGACGGTCCGGGGCACAGAGAAGGGCCTCCGTCGCTGTGCGCGGACGGAGGCCCTCTCCCGTGAACGGATCCCTGGCGCGTGGCTACCAGCCGTCGTCCTCGCCGGTGCCGAAGCCGAGCCCGTCCTGACACGGGTTGGACGTGGCGTCGCGCCCCTCGCCCGGACGCGCGGACGGCTCGGGCGACGAGGCGTCGGTCTCGGCCCCGCCCGCGTTGCCCTCCGGGCTGGGATCGACCGGTGTGGGCTCGTCCATGGGCGACTCCTGCGGCGCGGGCGCGTCGTCGGCCAGCAGCGCAGGCAGCGGGCGGTCCTCACGCACGGCGGCGAACAGCTCGTCGGCCTCCTCCTCGTGCCACATGACCCGGTTGGGGTCGTAGGGCGCCTGGTACCAGGGAACGGTGTGGAACGCGATGTCGGACAGGTCCACGTCGGCCATGGTGACCGCGATGGAGAGCATCCGGTCCAGTGACAGCTCGCGGTCGGTGGCGCTGTGCTGGGCGACCGCCTGGAGGATGCCGTTGAGCTTGGACGGGCTGCTGAGCACGTCGCTGCTGGTCACCTGGTCCGCGAGCGCGGCCAGGAACATCTGCTGCCGGTCGATGCGCCCCATGTCGCCACCGTCACCGATGTCGTAGCGGGCGCGGACGAAGGACAGTGCCTGGTCGCCGTCCAGGGTCTGGTCACCGGCGTCGAGGCTGAGCTTCGACCTGCGGTCCTCCATGGGCTCGGGGATGCACATGTCCACCCCGCCGATGGCGTTCACGACGTCGCGGAAGCTCGCGAAGCTCAGGTGGACGAAGTGGTCGACCCGGATGTCGGTGAGGGTCTCGATCGTCCTCACCACGCAGGGCGGTCCACCGTGGTACATCGCGGCGTTGATCATGCCGAAGTAGCCGTAGGTGCCCTCGGTCTGCCCGTACGCGTCGCACTGGGGCAGCTGCACCAGCGAGTCGCGCGGGAAGCTGACCACCGAGACGCGGTTGTCGGGCGAGATGTGCGCGAGCATCAGGGAGTCCGAGCGCTCGCCCTCGAACTCGGTCGAGTAGGCGGGGCTGTCCTCCTCGTAGCCGTCCGACCCGATGAAGAGGATGTTGACGGCGTCGCTGATCTTGTCCGGCCGCTCCTCGTCTCCGAGCAGGGCCTCGATGTCGTGCTGCACCATGCCGGAGCGCAGGGAGTGGTAGTAGGCGTAGGCGGTGCCCACCCCGAGCACCAGGAGCAGGGCCAGGGACGCGGACGTCCACATGACGGTCCTGCGCAGGCGGTCGCGCTTGCGCTTGTTCCCCTTGACCGGAGCGGCGGCTGCCGTGGCACCGTCCTCGGAACCGTCCGGTCCCGGGGCGTCCCCGTCCTTGGCGTCCGATCCGGCGTCGGTGACCGGGGAGTCCTTGGCCCCTGCCTCCGGGGTGCCCGGCACGGGAGCGGCGGCGCTGGCGGCGTCATCCCCGTCCTGGTCCCCGTCCTGTCCGGCGGTGGCGCCGGCGTCCGGCTCCGAGCGGTCCTCGTCCCCGGTGTCCGGCGCGGGCGAGGCGGCGCTGACGGCGTCGCCCCCGTCCGCCTCCCCGTCCTTCTCCCGGTCCGCCGCCTGCGCACCCTGGACCGAGTCCTCCTCGGAGGGCTCGTCGGGGTCGGCCTCGGCGCCGTCCTCCGCTCCGGACCCGGTGGCGACCGGTGCGTCGACGTCGATGACGACGGTCTCCGGAGCCTCGTCGGAGTCGGCTGAGGGCTCGTTCTCGGCCGGAGCCTCCCCGGTGGGAGTCTCGGGCTCGGTGGGCTCGGTGGGCTCGGTGGGCTCGGTGGGCTCGTCGGCGGCTCCGGAGCCGGTGGGCTCGTCGGCCGCGGAGCCGTTCTCGTGTGGCTCGTCCCGTTTCACGTCCAGCCCTTCCACATCCGACTCGGCGGAGTCCGCCGCAGTCCCCTTGGTGCCCTCAACCTGGGAAGAGGGCTCGGAGTTCTCGTCTGGTGTCAGGTCCGCGCCGGAGTCGGCGGGGTTCTCGTCAGCGGGCATCGTGACAATCTCGGTGGGTTCGGACGGCTGGGCGTGCCAACGGCCGGACACCGACCCTGGAGGGTCACGGGCCCGAGTCCGGGGAGGGCGGGGGTCGCGCGGGGGAAACACGCGGGCTGACCGGAATCCTGACCGAAAAGTCGCCGAGAGAGAGTCCCGAGGCTGGGGGGAAAGCCGGGACGCCAGCGGACAGGGATCGCCAAGTACACCGGAACCTGCGCGTGGCAGTGATCCTAGGTGAATATCTCGCTGAGTGCGTGCTCGGGTTGTCCATGCGCGCGGTTCCTGACCACAATTGCGCCGGGCAATTCCTTCGCCGGGCGGCAGTCGTATGCGGCTTTCGTGTCTGACTGTCTCATCTGTTCCCCCGTGAGCCGTGTTCGACGCGCCGGTGAAACGCGGATTATTGGTGGTGAGGCACCATTTGGGCTGGATCTCCCACCCTGTAGGGGTTTGGGAGTCTTCGCCGCCCGGGGGAGGTGAGCTGTCCGAAACGGCGGGATCAGTCGTCCCAGAAACCGCTCTCCTTCTCCTTCTTCTCCGGCTCCTCGGCGGTGGCGGTCGTGGCGCGGCCCTTGCCACTCGGCTTGGCGGCGGTCTTCGCGCTCTTGGTGGTTCTGCGGGCGGTACTTCCGGAACCACCGGCCGCCTTGGCGGTACCGGTGTGGCGCGGACGGGCGGTGACCTGGCTCTTCTCGATGGGAGCGCTGGGCTTGGGCGTCTCACCGGAGTGGATGCTCAGGGCCTCCTCCTCCACGCTGAGCATCTTGCGCACCAGGGCGGGCACCTCGGGCAGTCGGTCCGCGCGCAGGTGGGCGCCGAGCACCTCCAGAGCGTGGTCGCACAGGACCCGCTTGGCGGAGGCGGCGCCGACCCCGCTCAGCTGCTGGACCTCGGGCAGGTCGTGTTCGCGCAGCAGACGGACGACCTCGCTGAGCCGCTCGCGGGCCTTGCGGTCGGTCATCGACATGACCGTGAGTTCGGCCTCGCGCAGGAAGTCGGTGCCGTCGCCGTCGCCGTCGCGTTCCGCGATGAAGGCGCTGGTGAGGTTGCGGGCCGAGGTGCGTGTGCCGGTGCGCAGTTCGGCGCGGCGGATCTGCCGGGAGTGCAGCGCGGTCACGACCACGCTGGTGACGAGGCTGATACCGGCGCCGATCACGACGAGCACGGCGGGGTTGTCGAGCAGCATGTGTACGGGAGACCTTTCCGGGCGGTGGTCCGCACGGGACATGGCCACGGTGTTGACGGGGGCGGCGGGGTGCGGGGGTGGCGGAGGGTGTTCGAGTGCCAGCCGGTACTCGGGTGCGTGACTATTCGGCAGTTCGGTACTCGTTGTCAAGTGTCATGACGGATCGGGCGCTCGCTGGCGCGGCGCCTTCGCAGGTCAGGGCAGATGGGGGCAGGATCGACAGTTCGTCCTCCCTACCGCTTGCCCGACCCCGATCCAGGTAAACATCCGCTGTCCACAGCCTGTGGACGACGGGGCTAGCCCGCGAGGAGTTCGTTCACGGCCTCCGGCGACAGGATCTCCTCACTGACCATCGCCGCGCAGCCGCGTACCCCCGCGTCGTCCCACAGCGTGCTCGCCACGATCCTCAGCTGGCGGGTGGCCAGGGCGGTGCACTGCTGGAACACCACCTCCCGCACCCCCGCCACCAGGTGGTCGTAGGCCTCCGAGAGGTCCCCGCCGAGCACGATCAGCTCCGGGTTGAGCAGGTTGACCGCGCCCGCCAGGGTCTCGCCCAGCCGCCGCCCGGCCTCGCGCACCAGCGTGACCGCCACCGGGTCGCCCTCCGCCGCCAACGCGACCAGCTCCTGGAGTCCGGCCACCTCACGGCCCCGCTCGGCCGCCTCGACCAGGAGCCTGCGCCCGCCCGCCACCGCCTCCAGGCAGTCGGTGTTGCCGCAGCGGCACGGCAGGCCGCCGCCGTCGCGCACGGGGACGTGGCCGATCTCCCCGGCCGCGCCCAGGGCGCCGCGCAGCAGGCGCCCGCCGGAGACCAGCCCGGCGCCGATCCCGGTGGAGACCTTCACGAAGACCATGTCGTCGGTGTGGCCGTGCCCGCCAGCGATGTGCTCACCGAGCGCCATGACGTTCACGTCGTTGTCCACCGTCACCGGGACGGGGAAGCGCTCGGCGACCAGCGGGCCCAGGGCCACGCCCGCCCACTTGCCGAGGAAGGGGCGGTCCTCGGCCCGTCCCGCGTGGAACTCCACGGTTCCGGGCAGCCCGATGCCCACCCCGCGCACCTCCTCGGGGGAGCGGCCCAGCCCGGCGATCTGCTCCGACCAGGTGTCCAGGAGCCAGGGCACGGTGACGTCCGGCCCCAGCTCCATGCGGGGCGAACCGGGGGCGCGTACGAGCACCCGACCGTCGAGGTCGCACACGGCGGCCTGGCTGCGGGCCATGCCGAGGGCCGCGGTGAGGATCAGCCCGCTGGCGGCGTTGAACTCCAGGAGCGTGGGCGGGCGGCCCCCGCTGGAGGCGGCGCGGGTCCCCTCGGTGACCAGTCCGCCGTCCATCAGTTCGGTGACCCGCAGGGCCACGGAGGGCCGGGAGAGCCCCGTCGCCCGGGCGATCTCGGAACGGCTGGTGGCGCTGCCGGTGCGGATCATCTCCAGGATGTGGCCGCTGGTGGCGGTGGAGGACAAGCGTCCGGGGGTTCTGGCCATGCCTGTCATTCAACCATTCACTCGACGGTGTGGCTTGAAGTTCGTGCACTTATGTAAATTAATGTTAGGAAGTGTGCTTGGATTTTTACCATAGTGGGATTAGGGTCGAAACCGGACCGCGGACCCCGGACAGCACCCCTCGCCCCCGCGCCGCGGTCTCCTCCCCCCACCCCCGCCCCACCCCTCGCACGTCCCCCTCCCGCAGGAGCCCCACGAATGCCGCAGCAGCCCGCGCCCAGCCCCACCGACCTGGTGGTCTTCGGCGGAACCGGTGACCTGTCGATGCGTAAACTCCTCCCCTCCCTCTACCTCCTCGACCGCGACGGCCACCTGGGCGGGGACACCCGGGTCGTCGCGGTCTCCCGGGACGGGCTCACCGACGCCGACCTGCGCGACAAGGCCTCCTCCGCCGTCCGGGGCCACAGCGCCGTCCAGGTCGTCGAGCCCGACGTCCTGCGGCGCTTCCTCGGCCGCATCTCCCACGTGACCGTCGACGTCGGCGGGGACCCCTCCGGCTGGACCGACCTCGCCGCCGCCCTCACCCCCGGCCGCGACCGCGTCTTCTACCTCGCCGTGCCGCCGATGATCTCCGGGGCCATCTGCCGGGGGCTCCGGGACGCGGGCCTGGTCACCCCCGAGTCCCGCGTCGTCATGGAGAAGCCGCTCGGCCGCGACCTCGCCTCGGCCCAGGCGGTCAACGACGAGGTGGGAGCGGTCTTCGAGGAGTCCCGCACCTACCGGATCGACCACTACCTGGGGAAGGAGACGGTGCAGAACCTGCTCGTCCTGCGGTTCGCCAACGTCTTCCTCGAACCCCTGTGGAACGCCCGGTGGATCGACCACGTGCAGATCACCGCCGCCGAGACCGTGGGCGTGGGCGGGCGGCGCGGCTACTACGACTCCTCCGGCGCCATGCGCGACATGGTGCAGAACCACCTGCTCCAGCTGCTCTGCCTCACCGCCATGGAGCCCCCGGCCAGCTACGACCGCGACGCCGTCCGGGACGAGAAGCTCAAGGTCCTCCAGTCCCTGAGACCGATCACGGGCGACCGGGTCTCCGAGCACACCGTGCGCGGCCAGTACACGCGGGGGACCGTCCAGGGCGAGGAGGTCCTCGGCTACCTGGACGAGGCGGGCGGCCCGGCGACCAGCGACACCGAGACCTTCGTGGCCCTGCGCGCCGAGGTCGCCAACTGGCGGTGGGCGGGCGTCCCCTTCTACCTGCGCACGGGCAAACGCATGGAGCGCGCCCGCTCGGAGATCGTGATCCGCTTCCGCGACGTCCCGCACACGATCTTCCCCGGGGCCACCGCCTCGGGAGCGGGCAGCCTCGTCATCCGCCTCCAGCCGGACGAGGGCATACACCTGACCATGCTGGCCAAGACGCCCGGCGCCGGTGCGCTGCGGCTGCGGCCGGTCCCGCTGGAGCTCAGCTTCGCCGACACTTTCGCCACCCGCTCTCCCGAGGCCTACGAGCGGCTGCTGACGGACGTGTTGGCCGGGGACTCCACCCTCTTCATGCGCCGCGACGAGGTCGAGGCCGCGTGGCGGTGGGTGGACCCCGTCATCGAGGCCTGGAACGGCCTCGGCTCACCCCCCGAGACCTACCCCGCCGGAAGCTCCGGTCCCGCAGGAGCGCAGCGGCTCATCGGCCGTTCCGGCAACACGTGGCACGAAGAGGAGCAGGCATGACCGCGCACAACCCCGGCACCGCGACCCCCGGCACCGGGACGCCCGCCGCCGTCCACCCGGTGATCGACGAGGTCACCCGGCGACTGACCGAGCGCAGCGCCCCGACCCGCTCCGCCTACCTGGCCTGTGTCCGCGAGGCGGTCGGTCAGGGCCCGGCCCGCACCTCCCTGGGCTGCGCCAACCTCGCGCACGGCTTCGCGGCCTGCGGGGTCGGTGACAAGCTCTCCCTGGCCGGGGACGTCACCCCCAACCTGGCGATCGTCTCCGCCTACAACGACATGCTCTCCGCCCACCAGCCACTGGAGACCTACCCGGCCGTCATCAAGAAGGCGGTCGCGGAGGCGGGCGGAGTCGCCCAGTTCGCGGGCGGGGTGCCCGCCATGTGCGACGGCATCACCCAGGGCCGGGCGGGGATGGAACTGTCCCTGTTCAGCCGGGACGTCATCGCGATGTCCGCCGCCGTCGCGCTCTCCCACGACATGTTCGACGGCGCCCTCATGCTGGGCGTGTGCGACAAGATCGTGCCCGGCCTGCTCATCGGCGCCCTCTCCTTCGGGCACCTCCCGGTGGCGTTCGTGCCCGCGGGCCCCATGCACTCCGGTCTGCCCAACAAGGAGAAGGCGCGGGTCCGCCAGAAGTTCGCCGAGGGCAGGGTCGGCCGCACGGAGCTGCTCCAGGCCGAGTCCGCCGCCTACCACTCGCCGGGCACCTGCACCTTCTACGGCACCGCCAACTCCAACCAGATGCTCATGGAGGTCATGGGCCTGCACCTGCCCGGGGCCAGCTTCGAGCAGCCCGGTACCCCGCTGCGCGAGGCCCTGACCGCCGAGGCCGGACGCCGCGTGCTGGGACTGACGGCCCTGACCGAGCACCACACCCCGGTCGGTGAGCAGATCGACGAGAAGGCCGTCGTCAACGCGGTGGTCGCGCTGCTGGCCACCGGCGGCTCCAGCAACCACACGCTGCACCTGGTCGCCATCGCCCGCGCGGCCGGGATCCAGCTGACCTGGGACGACTTCGCCGCGCTCTCCGAGGCCGTGCCGCTGCTCACCCGCATGTACCCCAACGGCGCCGCCGACGTGAACCGCTTCCACGAGGTGGGCGGCATGGCCTTCCTCATCGGTACCCTGCTGGACGCCGGGCTCCTGCACGAGGACGTCCGCACCCTCGCCGGACCGGGCCTGGACCACTACCGGCGGGTGCCCGAACTGACCGAGGGCGGCGAGCTGACCTGGGTGGACGGACCCACTGAGAGCGCGGACACGACCGTGCTGCGACCGGCCGACGACCCCTTCGCCCCCGACGGCGGACTGCGGATGCTGGAGGGCAACCTCGGCCGCGCCGTGATCAAGGTGTCCGCCGTGGCGTCCGAGCGGCACGTCGTGGAGGCCCCCGCGCGGGTCTTCGCGGACCAGGCCGAACTCCAGACGGCCTTCGCCGCCGGTGAGCTCACCGGGGACTTCGTCGCGGTGGTCCGCTTCCAGGGGCCGCGCGCCAACGGCATGCCGGAACTGCACAAGCTGACCCCGCCGCTGGCCGTCCTCCAGGACCGGGGGCAGAAGGTCGCGCTGGTCACCGACGGGCGCATGTCCGGGGCCTCGGGCAAGGTGCCCGCCGCCATCCACGTCTCGCCCGAGGCGGAGGCGGGCGGCCCGCTGGCCAGGGTCCGGGACGGCGACACCATCCGGTTGGACGCGGTCCGGGGCACACTGGAGGTCCTGGCCGACCTCGACGGGCGCGAGGACGCCCGGCCCACGGTGGACTCCTCCGCCGGGACCGGACGCGAACTGTTCGCCGCCCTGCGCGGGGCGGTCGGCCCGGCCGAGACCGGTGCCGGGGTCTTCGGCCACTGAGCCCGGACGGGCCCCGGGTCCGCCGCCCACTCTCACCATCGGTACCCACTGACCACTTGGAGACAGCCATGACGACGATCCCCCGCTCAGGTGCGGACGTGCTCGACCTCGCACCGGTGATGCCCGTGGTGGTGGTCGAGGACGCGGACCAGGCCGTGCCGCTCGCGCGCGCCCTGGTGGCGGGCGGCCTGCCCGGCATCGAGGTCACCCTCAGGACCCCGGCGGCCCTGGACGCCATCGAACGCGTCGCCCAGGAGGTGCCGGAGGCCGTGGTGGGCGCCGGGACCGTCGTCAACGGCGAGCAGGCCCGCGCCGCAGCCCAGGCGGGCGCGCGCTTCCTCGTCAGCCCCGGGTGCACCCCGGCCCTCGCCCGGGAGATGGCCGACACCGGACTGCCCGCCCTGCCGGGGGTGGCGACGGTGTCGGAGGCGATGGCCCTGCTGGAGCTCGGGCTGACCGAGCTCAAGTTCTTCCCGGCCGAGGCCTCCGGCGGGACGGCCTTCCTGAAGTCGCTCACCGGTCCGCTGCCACAGGTCCGGTTCTGCCCCACCGGCGGCATCACCGCGCGGAGCGCCCAGGGCTACCTCGCGCTGCCGAACGTGGGCTGCGTGGGCGGGAGCTGGCTGACCCCCGCCGCGCTGGTCGGTGAGGGCCGCTGGGACGAGGTCACCGAGCTCGCGCGGGCGGCCGCGGCGCTGGAGCGCTGAGGCGGAGGCCCGGGCGGCCGACCCCGGTGCGAACCCCGCTGTGCGAGGCCGCGGCTCGCGTGGCAGCGCACAGCGGGGGAGTGGCCGCTCAGGTGACGGCTCCGTCGCCACCGGCGCGGCCCCCACGCATCCCGACCTCGTCGGTACCGGAGCGGGCGTCGACCAGGACCTGCACGCCGTCCAGGACCCGCTCCAGGCCGAAGGTGAACTCGTGGTCCGCCGCGTAGAGCGCCCGGTGGGTGGTGCCGACCGACACGCCCACCCGGGCGGCGGTCGGGTGCTGGGACTCGTCGGCCAGTGCGGCCAGCAGGGGGTCGGCGGTCCGCCACCACTGCTGGTCGTCCATGCCCGAGTCCCGCGTCAGCCACTCGGAGTTGACGGTCTGCCGCGCCGTGCTCTCCACGTAGCCGTTGACCAGGCTGACCGTGGAGTCCATCTCGACGTCGCTCAGCCCCAGACCGTCCACGGCGGAGAGCTCGTGGTCGTACTTGGCGATGAGGTTCGGGCCGAGCAGGCGCGTGGTGACGGTCTGGAGCATCCACGGGTGGCGGATGTAGAGGTCGCGGTTGGCGTGCGCGATCCGGTGCAGGCGCTCCCGCCAGGTGCCGGACCGGTCGCCGGTGTCCAGGTCGGCGTAGGCCGCGTCCACCATGAGGTCGATGAGCTCGCCCTTGCCGGGGACGTAGGTGTACAGGGACATCGTGCCCACGTCCAGGGCCTCCGCGACCCGGCGCATGGACAGCGCGTCGAGCCCCTCGGCGTCGGCCAGTTCGGTGGCGGCGACCACGATCCGGTCGACGCTCAGCCCCGGTTTCCCCCTGCGGCGGCTCGCGGGTTCCTGGGTGCGCCACAGCAGGGCCAGGCTGCGCGCGGGATCGCCACTCTTGCTGTTCTGCGGGGACATCGGTCCGTCCTGGTACTGGGTCCGTAGGGCGTACGGGTCAGTGTACGTCCGTGGAACCCCGCCCCCGCGCGCGCCGGAGGGGAGGGGCGGGGTCTGGCCGGGTACCGAAGAACTCGTGCACGAGGGCCACCAAGGACCACATCGGGTGCCGGGGCGGCTCTGGCTCCGGGCGACGGTCATCCTGCGAGGCCGCCCAGCCGCACTGCTCCTAGCGTTCGATCTCGGGGCCCTTGGGTGGCGGTGACGGCGAACCCTTGCGTGCGGATGCCCGCGCTCGTAGATCCATCGGCTTGCCGGCCGACGGACCACCCCTGCTGGCACGCCGGACGGCTTCGGCCGCCTTGGCGGTGGCGATCTTCGGTTTGGCCCGTTCATCCAGGTCGGCCATCCTGGAGGGCCAGTCCTGTCCGAGCTTGGCCTGCACCTCGGGGCTCTGGGGAGACTTCATGCGCTCCTGCGTCTGCTGGAAGCCGGTCACCGTCTCAGGTGTCCAAGGGCGTTCCTCCCGCTCGTGGCGCAGGGTCTTGGCCAGCGACTTTCCCTTCCACCTGCTGTCCGCAGTGTCGTAGCAGGGTGTGTTCTCCCCGCGTCGCCACATGCGCGCGCGCTCGACCAGGCCGGGTTTGTCTTCGATGATCTGCGCCAGTCCCTGAGTCCCCTCGTAGGAACGGTCAGCAGCTTCCTGAACGGTCAGACGGCCGGCCCCGCGGTCCCGGACCTGCTCGAAGTAGCGGGCGTTGATGCCCTGGTCGCTGAGGGTCTTGTCCACCGCCATGAGTTCGGCGGTGACGTTGTATCCCTTCTGTCTGTAGCTCTCCATCATCTGGGCGCTGTACTCGGGGTTCTGCGCTGTGTCTTGGACGATGACATTGAGATTGCGCTCGCGAGCGTACTCGGCGGCCAGGCGCATCCACTCTCGTCCGTCGGCACGGGTGGCGGCCGTCATGAGCTTGTCGTCGCGCTGCATCAGCGCGTCGTAGTCGTCGTGGTACGGCTTGTACAGGTCGCTGTCGAGGTCGACGTAGCCGCCCTGCTCAAGAAGGGGCCGTTCGACCTCCTTCTGCAGGCGGCTCTTGCCCGAGCCAGGCTGGGAGATCAGGAAGAGCGCGGTGGGGCGTTTCTGGGGGGTTTTGCCTTCGAGGAGGTCGGGCACGATCCTCTGCCGGAAGATGTGCTTGTTGCGTTCCGCGGGGAGCCGGTAGTCCTCGGCGTTGAAGTCGTTCACTGCATCCTTTCCCGCACGGTTCGCGTCAGTTCGCTGTAGTACGCGCGGGTGCGGGCGACCTGATCGGCGTCTGCCGGGTCGAGGCTCTGACGGTGCGCGATGCAGGCGCGCCGGTCGGCGTTGGCTTGCTGGATGAGTTCGTGATCAGGGTTCGGCTTGGCCTCTTCACGGGCGATGAGGGCGTTGTAGGCCCCCATGGCGCCATGGATGGCTTCCAGGGCGGCCTCGTAGAACACGGCCTCCTGCGCACTCCAGGTGCGCATCGGGGGAGTGTGGTCACTGGTCATGTACTTCTCCTCTCCGTATTCGTTGGAAAGCCCGGTCCGATTATCTCCCCTATCCGCCCGTAGGTGTGGGGGCCGGTTCGGGCTCGCGTCGGCGGGTCGGGCTTCGAGGGGACCAGGGGAGGATGCCTCCACGATTTCGCGGTGCGGGGAACTGTTCGGGCCCAGGGGCGTGGACACGTCGTGGCGGACCACGTCAGGGCCGGTCAACCTCTCCCAGGATCCCGCACGATCCCCCCGATCCCTCACAGCGCCGCCTAGGGGGTGGAGGGTGATCAGGTCCAGCACTCTGGCCGCAATCGGCCACATGCGTGTCAGGCCCGGTCGGTGCTCTCGGGTGCGCTACGCGGTGAACTCCTCCGCGTGCTCGGCGGCCCACTGGGCCAGGGTGCGGCCTGGCCGGCCGGTGACACGGAGGACGGTGTCCTGGACCTGCCCACCGACCTCCGGGGGGTTGGCCGCCAGGTCCAGGGCGAAGGCCACGTACTCCTCGTCGTGTCCCTCGGCGCGCAGGCGCCGGGCGGTCTCGTCCGGGCCGAGGCGGACCAGCGCGACCTCCCTGCCGATCGCGGTGGAGAGCCGCTCGGCCTGCTCGGCGGGGGTCAGGGCCTCCGGGCCGCTGATCGGGTACGACCGCCCGCCGTGGCCGTCCTCGGTGAGGGCGCTGACCGCCACCGAGGCGATGTCGGCCTCGTGCACCATGGCGCTCGGCTGGTCGCGGGACACCCGCATCAGGCCCTCGCTGCGGATCTCCTCGGCGTGCGAGAGCAGGTTGGACATGAACTCGACCGGGTCGAGGAAGGTCCAGGCGAGCGCGCTCGCGCGCAGGGCCTCCTGGACGCCGCCCTCGTGGAAGTCGGACAGCACCGTCACCCGGCGCACACCCGCGTCCACGGCCAGTTCGACCAGGCGCGGCCCGGTCTCCAGCGGCGCGTAGTCGTCTCCGCCGAAGGTGATGAGGTGCAGGCCCTCGACCCCCGTGAGGTGCGGCATGAGGGAGTCGGGGTCGGTGAGGTCCCCCCGGACCGCCTCGGCGCCCTCGGGCACGCGGGCGCGTTCGGGGTCGCGGGTGAGCGCGCGCACGGGGTGTCCGGCGGCGACGAGCTGCCGGACGACCTCGCGGCCGACGGTGCCGGTGGCTCCGGCGATGAGAAAGGTCAAGGCGCATCCTTCCGTAGTGCGTACAGTACAGCGTACGGTAAGGATCAGGCGGGCTTGGCCGGGCAGCCCCGGAGGTGGTCGTCGACCACTCCGGTCGCCTGGAGGTAGGAGTACACGATGGTGCTGCCCACGAAGTTGAAGCCGCGCTTCCTGAGGTCCCGGCTGAGCCGGTCGGACAGGGCGGTGGTCACCGGCACCTCCTCCGGGACGGTCCAGTCGTTGACCACCGGCGTGCCCTCGACCCACCCCCAGAGATAGGGGTCGAAGCCGCCGAACTCCTCGCGGACCCGCAGGAAGGCCTGGGCGTTGCGCACGGCGGAGGCGACCTTGAGGCGGTTGCGGACGATGCCGGGGTCGGCGAGGAGCCGGTCCGTCTCGGCCGGTCCGTAGGCCGCGATCCGCTCGACGTCGAAGCCGTCCATGGCGTTCCGGTAGTTCTCCCGCTTGTTCAGCACCGTCGACCACGAGAGACCGGCCTGGGCGCCCTCCAGGACGAGCATCTCGAAGAGGTGGGTGTCGTCGTGCGAGGGCCGCCCCCACTCGTGGTCGTGGTACTCGGTCATGAGCTCGGAGGCGTTCCGGGCCCAGGCGCAGCGGTGGAGGTCGGTCATGGGTGCTCCTCGAAGCGGTGTGCGGACGGGCTCCCATCGTCGCGGAGACCGGTGACGGTCGGTGCGAAACCGGTGCTCAGGGGCAGGGGAAAGGGGAAACACGTTGTGCGGACCGTGCGGCCGGGAAAGGATGGAGGGGTGACAGACGCGCCGAGTTCCCCGCCGCCCCGTTCCACCGCCCCCACGGTGCGGCTGGTGGAGATGACCGAGCCCGTGCTCGCCGCGCTCGCGGAGGGGGACACGGTGACCGCCAGCGCCCACGTGGGCGTCGAGCTCGGTGAGCACTTCGCCACCGAGGAGATGCGCTGGCTGAGCCGCTACCGCCTCGGTCAGATCCAGGCCGTGCCCAGCCGCGCCGGGTGGCTGACCAGCGTGGTCGTGGACGACGAGCACGGAGTGGCGGTGGGCCACGCCGGGTTCCACGGGCCGCCGGACGAGCGCCGGATGGTCGAGATCGGGTACTCCGTGGTGCCGGAGCTGCGGCGCCGGGGCTACGCGCGGGCCATCCTGACCGAACTGCTCCGCCGGGCCGACGCGGAGCCGGAGGTCGCCGTGGTGCGGGCCTCGATCCGGCCGGACAACGCGGCCTCGAACGCCACCATCGCCGGGTTCGGCTTCGAGCACGTGGGCGAGCAGTGGGACGACATCGACGGCCTGGAGCTCATCCACGAACGTCCGTCCCCGCGCCCGGACCCCGCTCCTTAGGGGACCCCGACCGCGACGACCCGGGGCGCCCTCACGTGAGGCCCGGTCGAACGGCGGACCGGCGCTCTCGGGTACGTCTCCGCACCGGCCCGACCGTGGACACGGGGCCTGCCGCGACGTGCTGAGGCGCGCGCGCCGCGAGCCCCGGTCGGACCCCGGGGAGGCGTCCTCGGCTACCGTCTGACCCGTGCCCTTCCCCCACGGCGCGCCCCTGCCCACGGCTGCCCGCTCCGATCCCGCCCCCACCCCCACGGAGGAGTCAGCACGTGAGTGCCCTCGACATCAGCGGTCTCAGGCGCGTCTACCAGCGCAAGGGGCGTGACCCCCTGGAGGCGCTGCGCGGGATCGACCTGGAGGTCCCCGAAGGCGAGGTGCACGGGCTCCTCGGCCCCAACGGCGCGGGCAAGACCACGCTGTGCAAGATCATCTCCACGGTCCTGCTCCCCACCTCCGGAACCGTCCGGGTCCTCGGACACGACGTCGTCACCGGCACCGCACGGGTCAAGAGCTCCCTGGGGATCGTCTTCGGCGGGGACAAGGGCGCCTACGACCGGCTCACCGCACGGCAGAACCTCACCTTCTGGGCCTCGGTCTACGGGCTGAGCGGGGCCCGGCGCCGCCGCAGGGTCGAGGAACTCCTCGAACGCGTGGGCCTGGCGGACCGCGCCAGGGACCGGGTCGGCGGGTTCTCCCGGGGCATGAAGCAGCGGCTCCACCTGGCCCGAGGGCTGGTCTCCGACCCCGGGGTGCTCATCCTGGACGAGCCCACCGTGGGCATGGACCCGGTGGCCGCACGCGACTTCCGCACCCTGGTGGGGGAGCTGCGCAGCGGCGGCACCACCATCCTGCTGACCACGCACGACATGGCCGAGGCGGCGGCGCTCAGCGACCGGGTCTCCCTCATCGATCAGGGCGCACTGGTGATGACCGAGACCCCGGAGACCGTCGGTGACCTGGTCTCCGCCTACGAACGCGTGGACGCGCGCGGGGTCCCCGAACCGCTCCGGCAGCGGCTGGGCGCCCTGCCGGGCGTGGTGTCGGTGACCGGAACCGAGGACGGGCTGACCCGGGTGGAGACCGAGACCCCGCGGGCCACGCTGGCGGTCCAGCGCGCGCTGGTCGACGCCGAGATCCGCGACGTCTCCCTGAGTCGCCCCACCCTGGAAGAGGTGTACCTGCACCTGGTGGGCGACCGGGGGATGGCGGTGGACCGGTGAGGCGGCTGCCGATCTCCTTCGCCCTGGGCTTCGGGTTCCAGACCCGGGCCATGTCCCGCAGCGCCGACACCTACTTCACCCTGGTCGGGACCCCGTTCACCACGGCGGTGCTGATGTCGATGGTCCTGTACTCCGGCCGGTCCGACCTCGCCGCCTACGCCGTGGTGGCCCCCACCCTGATGTCCCTGTGGACCGCCGCCCTGATGTTCTCCGGCGAGATGATCAGCGAGGACCGGGAGAACGGCCGACTGGAGCCGCTGGTGGCCTCCCCGGTCGCCCTGCCGTCCCTGGTCTTCGGGCGCCTGTGCGGGGCGATGCTCGTCTCGCTGCCCGCCTTCGCCCTGGCGGTCCTGGTGGCGGGACTGGGCTTCGGCCACTGGATCACCGTCCACCATCCGGTGGTGTTCCTCCTGGCCATGGTGGCCACCGCGCTGGGCACCGCCGCCACGGCCAGCGCGCTCTCGGCCCTGTTCCTCGCCACGCCCAACGCCAGGATCGTGCAGAACACCCTGTCCATGCCCATGTTCCTGCTGGCCGGGGTGATGGTGCCGGTGGCGCTCTACCCCGGCTGGGTCGAGGGCGTGAGCCGGGTGCTGTACCTGTCCTGGGCCGCCGACCTGTTCCGCGACTCACTGACGCCCGCGCCGGTCGAGGCGGTCGCGCTCCGTCTGCTCACCGTCCTGGCCCTGGGGGCGCTCGCCTTGGCGGTGGGCTCGTACACGCTCGTCCGCTTCCTCCGGCGCGCCCGCGCCGAGGGCACCCTGGCCCGCGTCTGATGAGGGGAAGAACGGTGATCTCGCCCGTTCGGGCCGCGCGCACGGTGCTCCACAGCGCGGTCATCGCCCGAGCCGACTTCCACGCCTTCTACACGTGGCGGACCTGGTTGTTCGGCTGGCTTGTCCGGCTGCTGTCCCAGGTGGTCTTCTACAGCGCGGTCGGCGCGCTCGTCGGGGACCCGGAGTACACCCGCTACGTCGTCCTGGGCGCCGCGCTGACCCTCTGCGTGGCCGAGGCGATGTTGGCGGTGGCCTCCACCTGCTGGGACCGCCAGGCGGGCACGATGGGGCTGCTGGCGGCGTCACCGGTCGAACCCGGCCCGCACTACTTCGGTCGCAGCCTGGAGATGCCGGTCTCCGCGATGGTGACCACCTCGATCGCCCTGCTGGCCGTCCCGCCCTTCTTCGGTATCGGCTGGACGTGGTGGCAGGTCCCCCTGCTGGTCGGGATCGTCATCCTGACCTGCCTGTCCACCTACTGCATGACGCTGCTCGTCGCCTCCGCCGCGCTGGTCTTCTCCGAGGCCCGCAACGTGATCAGCACCGTGACGACGGTGAGCGTGACGGCGATCTGCGGCGCGATGGTACCGGTCTCGTTCTGGCCCGCCCCGCTCCAGTGGGTGGCCCAGACCCTCCCGGTCACCCACGGGCTGGCCGCCGTGCGGGCGGTCGAGGCGGGCGCCCCGGCGGTGACCGTCCTGGCCTCCGTGGGGCTGATGCTCCTGGCCGCCGCCTGCTGGCTGTCCCTCGCGATGCTGGCCTTCCGCCAGATCTTCGCGCGGGCCCGTACCGGGAACGGGATCCTCGACTGAGAGCCCCTCCCGGTGATCCTCCCGACCCGTTCCCCCAAGAGAGACGCGACAGTATGGCTGACTCCCACCCCGACCCCCGGGACACGGCTCCGGACACCTCCACCGGGTTCGGCTTCGGCCTGCACCACGTCCTGATCTGCCTGCCCCCGGGCGGTGAGGACGCGTGCCGGTCCTACTACGTGGACGTCCTCGGCTTCGTCGAGGTCGCCAAGCCCACGACCCTGGCCGCGCGCGGGGGCCTGTGGGTCCGCGCGGACGGTCTGGAGATCCACCTGGGAGTGGAAGAGGACTTCACCCCCCAGCGCAAGGCCCACCCCGGCATCCTCGTCCGGGAGCTCGACATCCTCGCGGAGCGGATCACCTCGGCCGGATACGCGATCACCTGGGACGAAAACCTCCCGGGCCACCGGCGCTTCCACACCTTCGACAACCACGGCAACCGGCTGGAGTTCCTCACCCCGGCCTGATCCGGCCGTGGTGCCGCCGAGGCCACCGTCCCGAACCCGCCCCGCCCAAGGTGCGCGGGCCGGGGAGGGGTACGGCGGTCAGTCGGTGCCGTGCCAGGAGCTCCACAGGGCGGCGTAGGCTCCGCCCGCCGCGATGAGCTCGTCGTGCGAGCCCAGCTCGGTGACGCGCCCGTCCACGACCACGGCCACCCGGTCGGCGTCGTGCGCGGTGTGCAGTCGGTGCGCGATCGCGATCACGGTCCGGCCCTCCAGTACCGCCGCCAGCGACCGCTCCGTGTGCCGCGCCGTCCTCGGGTCCAGCAGGGAGGTGGCCTCGTCCAGCACCACCGTGTGCGGATCCAGCAGCACCACGCGGGCCAGCGCCACCTGCTGGGCCCGGGCCGGGGACAGGGCCTCGCCGCCCGAACCCACCCGGGTGTCCAGGCCGTCCGGGAGCTCTCGCGCCCAGTCGGCGTCCACGGCGTCGAGGGCGCGCGCCAGGGCGGCGTCGTCCACGTCGGCGCCCTCGGCGGCGGCGATCGCCAGGTTCTCCCGCAGGGTTCCGGTGAACACGTGGTGTTCCTGGTTGACCAGGACGATCCGTTCGCGCAGCACCCCAGGGGAGAGCTCGGAGACGGGCACCCCGCCCAGCGACACGTGCCCGGAGCCCGGCGCGTCCGCCCCCGACAGCAGACGGCCGAGGGTCGTCTTACCCGCCCCGGACGGCCCCACCACGGCCAGCCGTTCCCCGGGGCGCACGCTGAGGTCGATCCCGCGCAGCACGTCGTGGCCGGGCACGTAGGCGTAGCGGACACCGGACAGTTCGATCCGGTCGTCCGCCGGAAGCCGACCCCCGTCCGACGACTCCTCCGGCAGCCGCTGCACGCCCCTCAGCCGGGCGAACGACGCCCCGGCGCGCTGGAGCTCCTCGAGCCGCTGGGTGACGCCGATCATCGGGTCCACCATCTGCTGCACGTACAACAGGCAGGTCACCAGGGTGCCGAGGCCGATCCCGCCGTTCAGGTACAGGGCTCCGCCCACCAGCAGGGTGACGGAGACGGGCAGCACGAAGACCGATTCCGCGACGGGGAACAGCACCGACCGCAGCCGCAGACTGCCCCGGCGGGCCCGGTACAGGACGCCGACGTCCCGGTCGGTCACCCCACGGCGGTCCGCCTGGACGCTCAGGGCCTCCACGGTGCGACCGCCCTCGGCGGTGGCGGTGGTGCCCTCCAACGCGGTGGAGAGGGCCGTCCCCTCGGCCAGGTAGGTCTCGCGGGAACGCCTCAGGTACCAGCGAGCGGCGGGCCACACCAGGGGGAAGCCGAGCAGCGCGCACAGCCCCAGCAGCGGGTGCAGCCAGGTGATCGCGGCCACCAGCACCAGGATCTGGAGCAGGCCCATGCTGATCTCCGGCAGCGCCCCGCGCAGGCTGGCGCCCACGTTCCCCACGTCGGCGGAGACGCGCGTGGTGAGGTCGCCGGTGCCCGAGCGCTCCACCACCCGGGTCGGCAGGGACAGTACCCGTCCCACGAAGTCCTCACGCAGGCGCCGCAGGACGTCCTCCCCGAACCGGTAGACGGCTCGGCGCGCGTACCGGGTGAGCAGGAGCTGCACGAAGGCGGCCGCGAGCACGCCGGCGGCGAGCAGGTCCACCGTCCCCAGGGTGGCGGTACCCGCCTGAACCCTGTCGACGATCCGGCCCAGGAGATACGGGCCGACCAGCCCGGCGCCGGTGGCCAGACAGGTCAGCAGGACCACCCGGACCACCCGCCCGCGCTCCGCGCGCAGCAGCAGGAGGGCGTCCCGGCGGACCTGGGCGCGGTCCGCCACCGGGAGTGCGTGGTTCATCGAGGGGTCCCTTCGTCGTCGGCGCCGCCCCGGCCGTTCTCGTCGTCGGAGGCCCCACGGAAGACCAGCGTCCGGTAGTCCGGTCGGTCGAGCAGCTCCCCGTGGGTGCCGACCGCCGTGACCCGCCCGTCCACGAGCAGGACCACCAGGTCCGCCCGGTCCAGCAGGAGCGGCGAGGTGCCCGCGACCACGGTGGTGCGGCCCGACCGGGTCTCGTGCAGCCGCTCGGCGATGGTCGACTCGGTGTGCGCGTCCACGGCGGAGGTGGGTTCGACCAGCAGCAGCACCTCGGGGTCGAAGAGCAGGGCCCGGGCCAGTCGGACCCGCTGGCGCTGCCCGCCGGAGAGGTTGCGGCCCTGCGGCTCGACGGCGGAGTCGAGCCCGTCCGGCATCGAGGTGACCACGTCGTCGGCGCCCGCCACGTGCAGGGCGGTCCCGATCTCGGCGTCCGTGTGGTCGCCGTGCGGGTCCAGGACCTCGCGCAGCGCCCCGGCGAACAGGTAGGACTCGTTGTCGGACACCAGGACGCGTCGGCGCACCTCCCCGATCTCCACGTCGCGCAGCGGGATCCCGCCCCACCGGGTGTCGGAGGCCGTGTAGCGGCCGAGCCGGTCCACGACGTCCGCGGCCCCGGCGTCGGCGGAGACGAGGGCGGTGGTCAGGCCCGGTGGGACACGCACCCCGGAGACGGGTTCGACCAGCTCCGCGCCCTCCTCAGGGCCGGGCAGGTCCCGGCCGCTGCCGGTGGGCGGGGGGTCGAGGGTGAGCAGGCGGAGGGTCCGGCGCACGGACACCAGGCCCTCGATCACGGCGCTGGCCCCCTCGATGAGGAAGAACACCGGCAGGATGAGGATGGCGACGTAGGCGTAGACGGCGACGGTCTCGCCCACGGTGATCTGCCCGTCCACCGCCAGACGCGCGGCCACCCACGTGACCGCGCCGAGGAAGACCACCGGCAGGCAGGCGCTGACCGCGTGGAACCAGCTGGTGGTCTCGCTGACCCGGTAGCCCTGGTGCAGCAGCTCCCTGGACCGGCCCTCGTAGCGGCGGGCGAAGTGCTCCCTGCCGCCGATCCCGCACAGCACCCGCAGGCCGGACACGATGTCGGCGGCCAGCGCGGTGGTGCGCCCCTGGTGCTCGCGGTAGACCGTCTGGTGGCCGTGCAGCCGCCCCATCAGCGGGCCGACCACCGCGGCCAGCACCGGGACTCCCAGCACGACGATGACGGCGAGCAGCGGCGAGATGGTGAACAGCAGGACCGAGACGCCCGCGTAGGCCACGACCGATCCCACCCCGGGTCCGGTCAGGGTGAGGATGTTGGCGATCCGCAGGACGTCCGAGGCCTGCACCGTGGAGAGCTCACCCGAGGAGACCCGGCGGGACAGGGACGCGCCCAGCACCGTGGAGTGGCGGGTGAGCACGCGCATGGTCCGGTGCGCGGCGTCCGTCCTGACCAGGGACATCGTCCGGTGTCGCAGGATCGACACGGTCGCGGTGGCCACGGCCGCGACCGCGGCGATCCCGGCCCACAGGACGAGGGCGCGTGAGTCCTCGGCGCGCAGGCCGTCGTCGATGGCGCGGGCGAGCAGATAGGGCGGGAACACCAGCCCGAGCATCCACAGGGTGCCGTAGAAGGAGCCCCGCAGCACCCGCCACGGCTGGGAGGCGATCAGCCACCACACGTAGTGGAGGGGGCCGCGCAGGTCGGGATCACCGGTGGGCGGGAGGGCCGAGCGGGGGAGCGGGCGAGTCCCCCAGGGGCCGGGGACACCCGTGGTCTCGGTCAACTGACACCTCCGTGTGCGCTGGGTCACGACCATCCAACCAGGGGGCGGGGACGTGCGCGGGACGAGGCCCCGAGGCGCCCGCGCGGCCCAGGCCGGACCCGCCCCAGAACAGCGCGGGACCCGGACCCGGTGACGGGCCGTCAGCCCTGGGTAAGGGGGTGACAGGCGCTCGGCGGCAGGGTAGAACGGCACGAGCGTCCACCCTCAAGAACCGAGGAGCACCACCCCTTGACCGTCAACCCGTTCCTGTCCCCCAGCGAACTGCCCTACCGTCTTCCCGACTTCGCGGCGATCCGCGAGGAGCACTTCCTGCCCGCCTTCGAACAGGGCGTGGCCGAACACCTCGCCGAGGTCGACGCGATCGCCCGTGACCCGGAGCCCGCGACCTTCGACAACACCATCGCCGCCCTGGAGCGCTCCGGTGCGACCCTCCGGCGGGTGGAGGTCGTGCTCAACACGCTGACCAGCTCCGACGCCACCGACGGCATCCGTGAGATCGAGAAGCAGGTCGCACCCCGCGCCACCCGGCACCGGGACGCCATCTCCCTCAACCGCGACCTGTGGGCGCGCATCCAGCAGGTCAGCACGGACGACCCGCAGGAGGCCTGGCTGCTGGAGCGGTACCGCCTCGACTTCGTCAACGCCGGGGCCGACCTCGGTGAGGAGGAGCAGGAGCGGCTGCGCGAGCTCAACGCGCGCCTGGCCGAGCTCGGCACCGAGTTCTCCCGCAACGTCGTCCGCGCCACCGGCGAGTCCGCCCTGGTCACCACCGACGTCTCCGACCTCGACGGCCTGGACGAGGCCCGGATCAGCGCGATCAGGCAGGGCGACGAGTACGTCCTCCCGCTGCTGAACACCACTGTGCAGCCCGCGCTGGCCCAGCTCACCAACCGGGCCACCCGCGAGCGCCTGTACACCCTCAGCGCCGAGCGGGCCCCGGAGAACCTGGAGATCGGCGCCCGCATGGCCGAGCTGCGCGCCGAGCGCGCCCGGCTGCTGGGCTACCCCGACCACGCCGCCTACAAGGTCGCGGACCAGACGGCGAAGACCGTCGAGGCGGTCGAGGAGCGGCTCGGCCAGCTGGTCGGCCCGGCCCTGCGCAACGTCGAGAAGGAGGCCGGGGTGCTCGCCGAGCACGCCGGGCACGAGATCGAGCCGTGGGACTGGCCGTACTACACGGAGCAGGTCCGCAAGGCCCGCTACGACTTCGACGAGAGCGTGCTGCGGCCCTACTTCGAGCTCGGCCGGGTGATCGAGGACGGCGTCCTCCACGCGGCGACCCTGCTCTACGGCGTCACGTTCACCGAGCGCCCGGACCTCGCGGGCTACCACCCCGACATGCGCACGTGGGAGGTGTTCGACGGCGACGGGACCCCGCTGGGCCTGTTCCTGCTGGACCCGTACGCGCGCCCGACCAAGCGCGGCGGCGCGTGGATGCACAACCTGGTCGACCAGTCGTACCTGCTGGACGAGCGGCCGGTGGTGGTCAACAACCTCAACGTCGCCAAGCCCGTCTCCGGGCCCACCCTGCTCACGTTCGACGAGGTGGAGACGGCCTTCCACGAGTTCGGCCACGCCCTGCACGGCCTGCTGTCCGCAGTCCGGTTCCCCCGGGTCGAGGGCACCAGCGTGCCGCGTGACTTCGTGGAGTTCCCGTCACAGGTCAACGAGATGTGGGCGCTGTGGCCGGAGGTCCTGTCCCACTACGCGCGGCACCACGAGACCGGTGAGCCGGTGCCCGCCGAACTCGTGGAGCGGCTGACCGCCGCCAGCCAGTTCAACCAGGGCTTCGGCACCTTCGAGTACCTGGGCGCCGCGCTGCTCGACTGGGCCTGGCACCGCCTGGCCCCCGGCGAGACCGTCGAGGACCCGGCGGCCTTCGAGGCGCGTGCCCTGGAAGCGGCCGGTGTACTGCACCCGCTGGTGCGTCCCCGGTACCGGAGCGCGTACTTCCAGCACATCTTCTCCGACGACGGCTACAGCGCGGGCTACTACTCCTACGTGTGGAGCGAGGTGCTGGACGCCGAGAGCGTCGAGTGGTTCAAGGAGCACGGCGGGCTCACCCGCGCGGGCGGCGACAGCTTCCGGGAGAAGGTGCTGTCCCGGGGCGGGAGCGTCGACCCGATGGAGGCGGTCACCGACTTCCTCGGCCGCGAGCCCGGGATGGGCCCCCTCCTCACCCGCAAGGGCCTGAACTAGGCAGCAGGGCCGGAGCCGGGGAGGCCCGAAGCACCCCGGCCCGTACCGGCGGGGCCCGAGCCGGGGTGTCCCCCGCGGCCCGCTCGCGGCGGGTCGCGGGGCCGGGCTCAGCCCTTCGGCGCGCGGGGCTCACCCAGACCGGCGCGCCTCCGCACCCGGCGGCCGACCCCCTCCACCGCGCGCAGCGCGTCCCGGACGTCCCGGTGCGAGGGGGTGAACGGCAGGTTGTGGATGGTCTCCTCCGGGGCCGTCGCGGCCGCGACCACCCGGTCCAGCAGCGCGTCGTCGGCCTTCCCCAGCCCGGCCTCGGTCAGGGTGGTGGGCAGACCCGCCCTGGCGGTGAACTCCGCGAACTCCTCCACCTCGGAGGTGGGCGCGCCCTCCAGCAGCAGCTGGGTGAGGGAACCGATGTTGACCTTCTCGCCGTGCGCGAGGTGGTGGGTCTCGTCGACCGCCGTGAGGCCGTCGTGCACCGCGTGCGCGGCGGCGAGGCCGCCCGACTCGAACCCGAGGCCGGAGAGCAGCGTGGTCGCCTCCACCACCGCCTCCACGTCCGGGGTGACCAGGTCGTGGTCCACGGCGTCCAGCGCCGGGAGCGCGGACTCCCACAGGATGTCCCAGGAGAGCCGGGCCAGGGCGGTGCCCGCGCGGGTGGGACGTCCCTCCACCATGTTCGTGGCGTCGGTGCCGCGCAGGGCCCGGGCCTCGATCCAGGTGGCCAGGGCGTCGCCCACCCCGGCGGCCAGGAACCGCGTGGGAGCCTGGGCCACCAGTTGGGTGTCGACCACCACCAGGGCCGGGTTGCGGTCGTAGAAGCGGTAGGACTCGAAGGCGCCCTTCTCGGTGTAGACCACGGAGAGGGCGGAGGTCGGGGCGTCGGTGGAGGCCACCGTGGCGGCGCTCACCCAGGGGACTCCGGCGTTGGCGCCCGCGGCCTTCGCGGCGTCGATCGCGGCGCCGCCGCCCAGGCCGACGATCACGTCGTGGTCCTGTGACCGGATGACCTCACCGACCCGCTCGGACTCGGTCCTGGTGGGTACACCCCCGAACCGCTCGAAGATCAGCGGCACCCCGACCTCCGCGAAGGAGCGCTCCAGTGTCGCGCCGACCAGCCCCCGCACGACGTCGTCGGTGAGGACCAACGGCCTGCTTCCCACGCCTCCGACCAGTGAGCCGAGCCGCTCCATCGCGCCCCGGCCCTGGACGTAGCGGCCGGGTGAGGCGAAGACGCGCAGAGACGGAGTGTTCTGGGCCATGGGAGTTCCCCCTGTGGTTGGTGGTTCTCCTCCCGGCCTGGCCGGTGGACGGGCCACCCAAACGTCCCGCACCACAGGTTGCCCTGTTCTTTGCCCCACACCACCGGACGCGCCCCCACCCGGGTCGGGGCGCGGGCGCGGCGGTCTCAGGCTGTCGCGGCGGCCTCGGCCTTGGCCCTGCGACGGCGTACGGCGGCCGCCCCGACCGCGCAGATCGTCACCAGCAGGGCGGTGCCGCCGACCACGGCCATGACACGACCGCGCGTGGGTTCCCTCGGCAGGTCCAGGGCGAACTGCTCGGCCTCGACCGCGTCCCCCGAGCGCGGCCCCATCTGTCTGGTCAGCGCCCCCACCGGGTCCAGGAACCCCGTCCCGAAGGCGGCGCCGGCGTCCGGGTAGGCCGACAGCACCAGGCGCTCGGCGGTCTGCGCCGCGCTCAGCCCGGGATCGTGGGAGCGCACCAGGGCGGCCACACCGGCCACGAACGCCGCCGCGACCGCGTCCCCCTCCGCGACCGCGTGCCCGTCCCCGCCCGGCGCCAGACTCATCACGGACTGGCCGGGCGCGCTGAGGTCGGGCGCCGAGATACGACCGTCCGCCGTGGCGGGCGGCGGCATCAGCGGCGCGCCCTCCGTACCGGTCGCCGTCACCCCCAGCACCTCGCTCCGGGTCGCCGGAACCGCCGCGTAGGCGTCCCGCTGGACCATGGCCGTGGACGGCGCCACCACCAGGACGTCCTCCTCCACGGCGGTGTCCACCGCCGCTTCGAGCCCGGAACTGCCCAGGGGGACGGCGACGCCCACCAGCACGACGTCCGCTCCGCCGGAGACCGCGTCGGTGATCCCCTCCGCGACCGCGTCGGCGTCGGCACCACCCCAGTCGTCCGTGACCGGCACCGACAGCACGCGGGCCTCCGGGGCCACCCCGACGAGGCCGCTGTCCGGCTGCGGCCGGGCGGCGACGATCCCGGCCAGGAAGGTCCCGAACCCGGTGCAGTCCTCACCGGCCCCCTCCACCACCCCCTTGAGGGCGGCGGAGGAGTCGTCCACCGCCGAACCCACGACGGCCACGGTCGTTCCGGCCCCGGAGGAGGCGGACCGCGCCCGGGGGAGGCCCAGGGCGTTCTCGGTCCACAGCTCCTGGTCCACCGTCTCCTCGGAGGACGGCACGCACTCGTCCCCCACCAGTTCAGGTGCCACCTGGGGCAGGGCGGGCGCGACCTGGTCCGCCGCCGCGGGCGCGGCCGCCACCAGGAACAGCGCGGCCGTCAGACACACCCCAGCCCCGAACCGAAGCCGCTTCCGTTCCGCTCCGTTCGACACGGGGCCTCCCGTTCCTCTCCACCGACCGCGCGGCGGTCGCTTCCTCGTCAGGGCCACTCCACGGACACCCGTCAGCCGCGGGCGTCCGCCTCCTCGGTCTCGGGGTCGAGCGCCAACTGCACCTTGACCGGGTCGCGCCGGTCGAAGCGCAGCGCACGCCCCGGAGGCAGACGCTGCGGGCGCAGCGATCCGAACAGCACGCCCTCGGAGGGCGGGCAGGACAGCACCATGCTGGGGGTGTTCGCGTCGATGAGCATCCGCAGCGCGGGCTCGCCCATGGCACGGCTGAAACCACCCGCGCCGCGCGCCAGGATCAGGTGGAACCCGATGTCGGCGCCGTGGGGCAGCATCTCCATGAGCGGGGACAGGGGCCCGCCACCACCCGAGGAACTCAGCAGGTCGTAGTCGTCGATGACCACGAACAGCTCGGGCCCGGTCCACCACGAGCGCTCGCGCAGCTGCTCCGGAGTGACCTCCGGGCCGGGCAGCCGGGGCTTGAGCGCCGCGGCCGCCGCCATCATCATCTCGCGGGCGCTCTCACCGGTCACCGCGTAGCCGAGGCGCTGTTCCTCGGGGATCGCGTTGAACAGACCGCGTCGGGGGTCCACCACGACCACGCGTGCCTCGGTGGCGCTGTACCGCTCCCGGATGGTGCGGGTGACCAGGCGCAGCAGGTTGGTCTTGCCGCTCTCGTTGTCACCCACCACCAGCATGTGGGGCAGCACCGAGAAGTCGTGCCACAGCGGCTCCAGACGGCGCTCCTCCAGACCCAGCGCGATCTTCGGGCCGTCCTCGGGGGGCGGCAGGTCCGACGCCGGAAGCGACAGGGGCAGCAGCCGCACCTGGGGAGCGGACGGGCCGTCCCACCGCTCTCTGACCGCCTCCACGACACCGGCCACGGAGGCCTCCGGCCCCTCCTCCATCTGGGGGAGGGTGGACAGGAAGTGCTTGTACTCGGCGGTCAGGCCGCGACCGGGGATCCGGGGGACCTTCTCGGCCTGGCGCATGTTGATCGCGGAGTCCACCGCGTCGCCCAGACGCAGCTCGAACCGGGTGACCAGCAGGTCACGCAGGCTCGACTGCACGTCCGCCCAGCGCGGCGAGGCCACGATCAGGTGGATGCCGTAGTTGAGGCCGCGCTGGGCGATCTGCGTGATCTCCGCGATGAGGTCGATCATGTCCGAGCGCACCGTGGCCCAGCCGTCGATGACCAGGAACACGTCACCGTAGGGCTGGTCGGAGAACTCCCCGGCCGCCCGACGCCGGCGGTAGGCGCTGATCGAGTCGACGCCGTGCTCCGCGAAGAACTGCTCACGGCGCCCCAGCAGCGCGGTCATCTCCGCGACGGTACGGGTGACGCGTTCGAGGTCCATGCGCCCGCAGATACCGCCCACGTGCGGCAGGTCCGCCACTCCGCGCAGCGTGCCGCCGCCGAAGTCCAGGATGTAGAACTGCACCTGCTCCGGGGTGTTGGTGAGCGCCAGCGCGGTGATCAGCGAGACCAGGAGGGTGCTCTTGCCGCTCTGCGGACCACCGATGACGGCGGTGTGCCCGCCCGCGCCGCGCAGGTCGGCGGTGAGCGGGGTGCGCAGCTGCTCGAAGGGGCGGTCCACCAGGCCCACCGGCACCGACAGCACCGGCTCGGCGCCCCACGCGGGCAGCGAGGTCGCGCCCGCCGACCGCAGCATCTCCGCCACGGTGGGGGCCTGGTCCAGGGGAGGCAGCCACACCTGGCGTGCGGGCGGACCGACGTCGCGCACCGCTTCCAGCGCGGTCTCCAGCAGGCTCGTGTCCGACTCCTCCACCGGCTCCGGCTCGGGCTCCACGGGTGAGGCGGGCGGCCCGGCCACGTACCCGGGCAGGAACGGGGTGATCTCGCGGGCGGCGGTCGACGCCCGGGCCGCGCGGCGCTTGGCGCGGTAGGGGCCCGAGACGTACGCGGCCTTGAACCGCGTCAGCTCCTCGGTGTCGGACTTGAGGTAGCCCGATCCCGGTGCCGGGGGGAGCTGGTGGGCGTCGGCCACACCGAGCACGCCCCGGCTCTCCATCGCGGAGAACGTGCGCAGCGCGATCCGGTAGGAGAGGTGGCTCTCCAACTGGTGCATGCGGCCCTCGTCCAGCCGCTGGGAGGCCAGCAGCAGGTGCACGCCCAGGCTTCGGCCCAGACGGCCGATCATGACGAACAGCTCCATGAAGTCCCGGTGGGCGGCGAGCAGCTCACTGAACTCGTCCACGATCACGAAGAGCGTGGGCATGGGCTCCATGGTCGGGTCGCTCCGGCGGCCCTTCTCGTACTCGTGCACCGAGCTGAAGTTGCCCGCCGAACGCAGGAGTTCCTGGCGGCGGATCAGCTCGCCGTGCAGGGCGTCCTGCATGCGTTCCACGAGGGAGGTCTCGTCGGCCAGGTTGGTGATCAGCGCCGAGGTGTGGGTCAGCCCGTCCAGGCCGATGAACGTGGCGCCGCCCTTGAAGTCCACCAGGACGAAGTTGAGCTTCTCGGAGGAGTGGGTGAGCGCGAGGGACAGCACGAGCGTGCGCAGCAGCTCGCTCTTGCCGGAACCGGTGGCGCCGATCAGCATCCCGTGCGGGCCCATCCCGCCCAGCGCCGACTCCTTGAGGTCCAGTTCCAGGGGAGCCCCCGAGGCCGCGATGCCGATGGGCACCCGGAGGCGGCTCTCCGGGCGCTCGCGCTCCCACTCGCGGGCGGCGTCCCAGGTGTGCAGGTTCGGGATGCCCAGCAGGGTGGTGAGGTCGAAGTCGGTGGTCAGCGGTTCCACCACGTCTGCGGCGACGCTGACGCGGTAGGGGGCCATCATGCGGGCCAGGGAGCGGGCCCGGGGGAGGTCCAGGGAGTCGGGCCGACCGAGGTGGGAGAAGGATTCCCGCCCGGAACGGTCCAGCTCACACATCTCCATGGAATCCTTTTCGACCCGTAGTGAGAGTGTGTGAGGCGCCCCGTCCCACATGCGCTCGATGCCCACTTCGATCACGATCGCGTTGCGAAAGCCTCCGCTGAGCAATCGTGAACCTTGCGGCACGGATCCGCCGTCGACGATGATGACGGTGAACGGCTCGTCACGCCCGGGCACGGCCTGAGGGTCGAAGGGCGGCCGGTCCGCGAGCTCGGGACCGACGAGTCTTTCCAGCTCAATGGCGTCGGAGGCGATCAGTCGGACGGGCCCCGCACCGTCCCGCTCCGTCGGGTGCATGCAATGGGGGAGCCATTTCATCCATTCCCAGTCCGCCATTCGCTCATCGTTCACACAGGCGACCACACGCAATTCGTCCGGCGCGTGAAAAACTGTGACCTGTCCCACGAGTGCGCGCACCATTGCACGGATGGTTTCGGTTTCACCGCGCAGACCCAGATGCGCGAATCCCCGTAGATAAAGCGAGACCGGCAAGTCCGCGACGGTGCCGTAGGCGTTGATGAAACGGCGCAGCGCGTGCGCGCAGAGCGGTTCCAGGTCCTCCACCGGCTTGGTCGACAGCGGGGCGATGCGCGTCTGGAGGGGCTGCTCGCCCACGCCGATCCGGATCTCCGCGAAGTCGTCGTGTGCCCCGCGCCGCTCCCACAGCCTGCTCGTACGCACCAGCGACCACAGGGCGTCGGGGTCGGGTCCGTTCCACGCGCGGGCCTCACGCTGGGCGACCACGACCTCCCGCACCCGGCCGCGCATCTGGCCGAGATAGCGCAGGTAGTCCCGGCGGTCGCCGGAGAGCCGACGGCTGCGTTCGATCCGGACGCGCAGGATCTGGCCGCCCACCATCGCCACCGCTCCGACGAGCATCATGCCGCCCGCGATGAAGGGCATGGCAGTGCCCAGGGCGCCGCCCCCGCCGGGCCGGATGAACATCATCACCATCGCGAGCGAGCTCAGCGCCATCGGCAGGTACATGAAGACCCCCGAGATGCTGTTCTCCTGCTCAGGGAGGACCGGGGGTTCCTGGAGGGAGAGCTCGCCCTCGGGCGGCTCGGGGCCGGGTCGACGCGCCGGCCTGCGGACGAGGATGGTGCTGATCAGCGTGTCCCTTCTCTTTCCCCTGGTCAGAAGGTTCTCGAGCCAGGGGCGCCGGGCGGACCGACCGGGGGGTAATTCCGACGGGCTCGAATGGAGGAACCCCAGAGCCGGATTCGGTCTCCGGGGCGGGGCCGGGGCGCTCAAATGAGCAAAGGTATCTCCGAGCCAGAGTTTTCCGAAACGTCATGACCGGAATTCCGGAAGTGATGCTACTCTATCCCAGCATTTCCAGTTCGGGTGCGCCGTGCCCCTGCCCCCGGGTGTTCCGCCGAGGAATGGCGCAGCCCGGCCCTTCTCCCCCTCCACGGGTGTCTTTATCCCCCACCCGTAATCCGACCCAGCCACTGTCGTCCAGCGAGGAGGACCGATGTCGGACGTCGTCTCCGCCGATCTCTGCCGCCTGGTCGTGCGCGCGCCCAACGCCTCCTTCGAGATCGCCGTTCCGTGCGACCTGCCGCTGGCCGAGCTGCTGCCCACGTTCCTGCTCTACGCCGAGAACGAGAACGAGGACCTCGACGAGAGCGGACTCGAACACGGAGGGTGGGTGCTCCAGCGACTGGGCTCACCCCCGCTGGACGAGTCCGAGACCGCGGAGACGCTCGGCCTCACCGACGGCGAGACCCTCTACCTGCGCGAACGCGCGGACCAGATGCCGGAGATCCACTTCGACGACCTCGTCGACGGCGTGTCCGACACCCTGTCCGAGCGCGCCGACGGGTGGGGGCCGCGCGTCGCCAGGCGCACGCTGACCGGCACCGCCGCGGTGGGTTTCGCCGGAGCCCTCGCCCTGCTGATGCTGCTCGGCCCCACCTGGATCGCCGGCACCACCGCCGCCGCCACGGCGCTGCTCCTGCTGCTCGCGGCCGGGGCCGCCGCCCGTGCCTTCGACGCGCCCGTCGCCGGTGCCGTCACCGGGGGCTCCGCCGTGCTGTTCATGGCCTTCGCCGGATCCACCCTGCCGGGCGGCGACCCCAGCAACGCCCTGATCGGGGCGCGGATGCTCTCGGGCGCCTCGACGGCGACCGGAGCGGCGGTCCTGGCGATCGCCGCCGTCGCCGCCTGCCTGCCGTTCTTCACCGCCATCATCGGCACGGCCCTGTTCACCGCCGCCGCCGGCGCCCTGCTCATGTTCTGGGACAACGCCCCGCCGCCCGGAGTCGCCGTCTCGGCCGCCGCCCTGGTGCTGCTGCTCTGCTCGTTCGCCCCGGCCCTGGCCTTCCGCCTGGCGGGCATGCGCCTGCCTCCGCTGCCCGACGGCGTCAGCCAGCTCGGTGAGTACATCGACCCCCACCCGGCCCGCGACGTGCGCACGCGCACCAAGCGCGCCGACCACTACCTCGGCGCCCTGCTCGCCATCGTGGCCGTGGTGTGCGCCGTCTCGATGACCGTGCTGGCCGCCCACCCGAGCGGACTGGCCTCCACCGCGGGCGTCTGCGTCGCGCTGATCCTGCTGCTCCAGTCGCGGGGGCTCAGCGGAGTGTGGCACCGCGTGTGCCTGTTGGCCTCCGGCGTGTACGGGCTGGTGGCGATGGCCGTGGGAGGCGGCCTCGTGGGCGGTGACACCGCTCGCATGGTGCTGTTCGGCCTGCTGCTGGTCGCGGCACTCGGGCTGCTCCTCGCCGCCTGGTCCGTGCCGGGCACCCGTCCCATCCCGCACTGGGGCCGGGCGGGGGAACTCATCCAGAGCCTCGCTGCCATCGTCCTCGTGTGCCTGATCCCGGGGAACCTCGGGCTGCTGGCGTTGATGAGGGGGATCGGCGGATGACGCGTAGCGGAAGGCGGGTGGTCTGATGCAGACCCGTCGCGACCAGGTACAGGCGCACTCGTTCATGGTGCGCCGTCTCTCCACGGCCATGGCCGCCGCCGCGCCGGACGCGGCCGAGGAACCCCTGCGGCGCACCCGGAACGGCGCCTTCATCGGGCTGATCCTCGCGGTGCTGCTGTGTGTGGGCTTCCTCGTCTTCGGCCTGATCTTCCCGGGCGGCTCCACCTCGTGGCGCAACGAGGGGACCCTCGTGGCCGTCAAGGGCGGCGCGGGCCGCTACGTCTTCTCCGACGGAGTGCTCTGGCCGGTGTCCAACCAGGCCTCGGCCCTGCTTCTGGCGTCCAACCCCAAGCCGGTCCAGGTCGCCGCCGACTCGCTGGAGGGCACCCCCGTCGGATCCCCGCTGGGCATCGCCGGGGCCCCCGACGGACTCCCCGCCGCCGACGCGGAGGGCCCCATGGTCTGGCAGGTGTGCGCCACCACCGTCAACACCGGGGACGGCGTCGAGACCCTCACCTCGCTCACCCTGGGCCGGTCGCCGTTCGGCTTCCCCGTCGAGGCGGACGACGGCGTCCTCGTCCGGGGGCCGGGCGGCGGGGTCCACCTGCTGTGGAAGGGCAACCGCCTCGCCATCGACGAGGAGAACGGTGCCCTGGAGTCCCTGGGGTACGGCACCGCGGTGCCCCACCCCGTGGCTGCCTCCGTCCTGGACGGCGTGCCGGCCGGACCCGCGCTCTCCGCGCTCGACGTCGACGGCCGGGGCGAGGACGGGCCGCGCGTCAGCGGTGCGGACACCCGGGTGGGACAGGTCTTCAGCGTCCCGGCCACGGAGGGCGGCGCCGAGCAGTTCTACGTGCTCACCCGGGAGGGACTGACCCCCACCGACGCCACGCACGCCCGCCTGCTGCTGGGCCACCCGCTCACGGTGGAGGAGGCCTACGGGGGCGGTGAGGCGGCGCCGGTCGAGCTGACCGTCAACGAGCTGCGCTCGCACCTGTCGGGCGAGGAGCCGGTGACCGGTGACGGCCTGCCCGCCACGCCGCCGCCGCTGACCGACCCCCAGGGCGCGGCGCTGTGCGTCATCGACCAGGGAGACGGAGCCCTGGCGCTCGCGCTCACCTCCCCGGCGGACATCGGCGGCCGCGCCGCGCGGCCCCCGGCGGGCAGCAGGGCCGCCTGCACCGCCCCCGACCTCATCGACATCCCGTCCGGGGAGGGCGGCCTGGTCAGAGCGGCCCCGGCCGGAGGGGCGGCGCTGCGAGGCTCCTACTTCCTGGTCACCGACACCGGGGCCAAGTACCCGGTGCCCGACGCCAAGGCCGCCGAGACGCTGGGCTACGCCCCCGGCGGGGCCTCCGCGGTCTCCACCGCCCTGTTGGACCTGCTGCCCACGGGGCCCGACCTGACCCCGCAGGCCGCCGCGGAACCCGTCGGCGCCCTCGCGGAACCGGGGGAACCCCGGTGCCTTTCCGACTGACGCCCCACAGAACCAGGAGACTCCCATGTCGATGATGCGCAGTACCGACCAGGCGATGCGGACCGGCCGCGACGCCATGGAGACGGCCCACACCACGTGCAACGGTGTCTACACCAGCGTGGACGGCGTGCGGGACCTGCTCGGCGGCAACTGGCAGGGCGGCGCGGCCACCCAGTACGACACCGCTCTGGTCAAGTGGCTCGAGGAGCTGCGCCTGATCACCAACGACATGAACGACATGATCGGCATCCTCGGCGGCACCGAGCGCAACTTCCACGCCATGGAGGACGAGAACATGCTGTCCGCCAACTGGATCACCCAGCTCAACCCGAACCAGGCCGACGTCGCTCGCTGACCTGATCCGACCCCCCACCCGATTCGCACGCCTCCGCCACCGGGGGCGCACCATCGAGAGAAACCGGAGCCATACCCGTGGACGGATTCGAGATCAAGTACAGCGGTGCTGACGACGCGGGCATCGACCTGCGGAAGCAGACCGACATCATCGAGCAGGCCATCAACGAGCTGGACGCCAAGGTCCAGGCCGTCAAGTCCGACTGGATCGGTGAGGCCTCCGAGCAGTACGACCAGCGGCTGCTGTCCTGGCGGCGCAACGTCGCCGACATGCGCGCGCTGCTGGGCCACGCGCAGGTCTCCCTGGGCGACATCACCGAGCGCTACCGGCGCGGCGACCTCCAGGAAGCCGGGAACTGGAACGCCCGCCGCTGACCCCCACCCTCGGCCGCGGCGACGGTCCGCCGGGTCCACGCCGCGGCCGAGGGAACACCGCACCACACCGGATGACGCCGCACCGCGGCTTGACGAAGAGCTGGACAGGAGAGGACGGGGCAGGACGTGTCAGAGGAGAAGACCAAGGTCACGCTGGACTACCTCAAGACGTTGCAGACGGCGCACATCGATCCGCTTCGGGAGAAGGTCTCGAAGATCAAGACGCAGGCGGCCGAGTTCTACCCGGGTGGCGAGGGCGCCTCCGCACCCAACGTGCCCTTCGGGAATCCGAAGCTCCTTGACTACGCGGGCGGACTCTCCTCGGAGGTCGGCACCGTGCTGTCGCAGTTCACCACCCTGATCACCGACCTGGAGACCCGCCTGGTCGGGATGTCCGCCGGGATCCGGAACAGCGCCATCACCTACGAGGAGTTGGAGTCCGACGCGGAGCTGGACGCCACCCAGGTCGGCCAGATCATGTCCAACGGTGCGCCCACGGGCGGCGGTGGCGGCGGTGGCGGTGGCGGTAACGGTGGCGGCGGCAACGGCTCCAACGATTCGCCCAACGAGACGCCCGAGTCGTCCTGAGCCGAGGCCCTCGGCACAGCGTCCGTCCGCTCCGTCCCCCCGAGCACCCCTTCGCCCCACGAACCCGCCCCTGAGGAAACTCCATGGCTGACGAGGACCTCCCCGAGAAGGAGGGGACCGACCCCGCGGTGCCCGACGGTACCGCCGAGGTCAAGGAGATGGCCCACGCCATCAACGCCTTCGCCGACGAGGACGACAAGGGATCGGCCCCTCCGATGGGCTCCGCCCAGGCGGTGAAGGACACCAACTGGCTGAGCAACTACTTCTGGAACGTCAACAACCCCAAGAGCGCGGACGAGTGGTTCGGTTTCGACAGCCGGGCCTCCGATGCCGAACAGCTCGGCGGGTACGAGTGGGGTTTCGCGGTCTACTCCGGTATCCACATCAACGACGCCGTCAAGGACACCGACGGCACGGTGTGGGGCAACTTCATCGACCGGATGCGCACCATCCTCAACGCCGCCTCCGGTCCCGGGACGGGAACCTTCAACAGCAGTGTCCTCAGCCGCATCGAGACCGACCTCGGCGACTTCCGTGACTTCTCCACCGCCCGCTACGACGAGATGTGGGCCCTGGCCGAGGAGATGAAGCCGGGCAACGAGAAGTTCGAGGGCGCCGGAGCGGAGGCCCTGCGTGGGTACCTCAGGAAGCTGGCCCTCGAGTTCCAGAACATCGCCACCTACGTCGAACCGGCCATCGGAGCCGTGAACTCGGCGCGCCTCGCCGCCAACCCCACCTACCTCCAAGCGGTGATCGGCGCCTTCAACACCTGGCAGAGCAGCTCCGACCGGAGTCCCCGCTCGACCATCCGCAACTGGTGGGAGGAGCAGCGGGACAAGGTCACCTGGGAGGACAGCATCATCAAGATCCGCGGTATGCGGACTGATGAGAAGGCCACCTGGGAGACCTTCGAGACCGAGATCAAGGAACGCTGGTGGGACAACCTGGCCGACCTGCGCAAGGCGGCCACGGAGGGTATCTCCACGGTCTCGACGACCTACAACACGTCCGCGGCGGAGATCCTGCCCTTCACTCCCGTCACGGTCACCCCGCCCGGTGGCGGTGGCGGTGGCGGCGGTGGTGGCGGCGGCGGTGACGAGAACGGTCCCCCCTCGGTGGACGAGATCCTCGAAAGGCTGTTCGGCGGCGGAGATGGCGACGGCGACGGTGACGGCAGCGGTGGCGGCGGTGACGGTGACAACCGCACCATCGAGGACATCATCGACGAGTACCTCAACGGCGGCAGCGGTGAGGGCGGCGGCGGTGGCGGCGACGGGAATGGTGGCGGCGGAGACGGAAACGGCGGTGGGGGCGGCAACGGGCCCCTGGGCGACGGCCGCACCATCGACGAGATCGTCGAGGAGTACCTGAACGGTCAGGGCCCCAACAGCGGAGGGTCGGACATCCCCGAGGGCGGCGGACCCGTGCCCGGAGGTTCGGGCGAGCTCAACGGACCGCCCTCGCCCGGGTCGGGTGACCTCAACGGTCCGCCGAGCCCGCCCGGTTCGGACACCCCGGACGGACCACCCCTCACCCCTGTCGGCGGGTCGATGACCTTCGATGGAGGTGGTGGGGGCTCCGGTGACGGCGTGGGCGGACCCGGCGGAGGCCCCCTCGACGGGATCGGCGGCGACCCCTCCTCCTCGGGCGGGGGCGGCGGGTTCATCCCGCCACCGGTGGCGCCCGGCATGGGCAGCCTGGGCGGCGGTGGTGCCGGCGGCGGCTCGAACAACTCGGGACGCCGGGAGCAGGGGACCCCGCTCCCCGACGGCAGCGCCCTGCTCCCGGACGGCAGCACACGTCTGCCGGACGGCACCGTCGTGAGCCCCGACGGCAGCACGCGCCCGCCGGACGGCAGCGGGCGGATCCCTGAGGGGAGCACGCCACTCCCGGAGGGGAGCGCCCGGCTCTCCGACGGCAGCATTCGGCTACCTGACGGGAGCGTCCTGAACCCCGACGGTTCACGGGCCGAGGGCGGCAGCGGCGATCCCTCCAACATCGGGGGCCCGCCCCCGGGCGGTGTCGGTGATCTCGACTTCTCCTCCTCCACGGGCGGAGCGGGCGGCAGCGTGCCGCCGCCCCCGGCTCGCGTCCCCACCGGGGGCGACCTGGACCTCTCCTCGGGTGGTTCGGGCGGGGGCGGAAACGGGCCCGGTTCTCCGGTTCCGGGTGGGTCCGGTGAGATCGGTGGTCCGGGTAACGCGGACCGGCCCGGGCTGCCGGACACCCCGATCATGGGTGGTTCGGGCGGCAGCGGTGACGGGCCCGGGTCTCCGGTTCCGGGTGGGTCCGGTGAGATCGGTGGTCCGGGCAACGCGGATCGGCCCTCGCTTCCCGATCCCCCCGCCCTGGGTGGTTCCGGCGGCAGCGGCAACGGTGACGGGCCCGGTTCTCCGGTTCCGGGTGGGTCCGGTGAGATCGGAGGCGGCTCCGACCGGCCCTCGCTCCCCGATCCCCCCGTCCTCAGCGGCGGTTCCGGAGGCGGCGGGGGCAGCGGCTACCCGTCGCCCGGCGGCATCGGTGGTCCGGGTGACCTGAGTTCCTCCGGCCCGGGCTCGGGCAGCGGCGGCGGCAGCGGGTACCCGGGTCCCGGCGGCATCGGTGGTATCGGCGGTCCCGGTGACCTGAACTCCGGCTCCGGCCCGGGGTCGGGCGGCGGCGGGATGACCCCCCGCGCTGACTCGGGTTCCGTGGGCGGCGGTGCCGACGGCGGCGGAGGCGGCCGGGGCAACGGACCGGGTGGGACCAGCCCGTTCGGCAACTTCGGCGGCGGCCAGGGGGACGGCTCCACGACGGGCGGAGGTCCTGGCACCCCCGGGGCGCCCGGCACACCGGGCACCCCCGGTATGCCCATGATGCCTCCGGGCGGCATGGGAGGCGCCGGTGGTGGCGGCGGTGGCGGCGGACAGGAGCGCAGCCGCACCACGTGGCTCTCCGAGGACGAGAAGGTGTGGGGCACCACCGCACGGGGCGGCCCCGCCTCACTGGGACGCCCCGGAACGCGAAAAGACAAGGGAGTGAGCAGCGTTGGACATGTCCCTGCAGGGTCAGATGGAGAGGTCTCTCGAACAACTTCGTCAGACCCAGGAGCGGCTGGCGGAGGCAAGCGCAAACCTGGAGTCGGTTACCGCCGAAGCGGTGTCCAAGGATCGGATGCTCAGCGTGACGGTGAACGCCAGAGGCGAGATCGCTGAGATGAGGTTCCACACCGAGAAGTACCGGATGATGGCGCCCGCCGAACTCGCCGCGGCCGTCATCGAGGTCGTCGAACGAGCCCGGCGCGACGTCGCCCAGCAGGTCTCGACGTCCATGGGCGGGTTGGTTCCGGGCGACTCGGCGGCGCGTGAGCAGGCGGTGGCCGGAGACCCCTCCGCCCTGCTGGAGGAACTGGGCCTGGGCAACGTGCACCCGCCCAGGTGACA